>JADFNE010000147.1 GCA_022563535.1 Myxococcales bacterium | reverse complement strand
TGCGACCGCCATCTAAAGCGCAGCCAGTGCACCGGCTGGCGTCTAAATTTGTCGCATCGCAGTGTTACACTTGAGCCATTGGGGGTGAGGAGGGAGGCCAGGATGAGGTTTGCGCATTCGGTGCGGGTGGGTGTGATCTGTGCGGCCGTGGCGGTACTGGTTGGATGCGTGGCAGGTCTTCGGCTTCGAGCCTGTTGGCGGGGCTCAGTTCGAGCGAACTCGGCGCGAGGCAGTGCAGTGTGATCGGTTCCATCTGACTTTCGCGTTCTTCGGTCATGGTCTTCCCCTTTGATGGTTGGGAAGGACGTCACTTCTTGCGGCGGACCAGGTAGCGAAGAACGATCTCCCGAAGGAAGGTTGAGATAGGTTTGCCGGCGGCTGCATCCTCGACCTGCAACAGCTCTAGAATCGTGAACCTGATGCCGACTGACTTTCCCCTCCGCTCCTCCTGAGCTTTCGGCTTCCTGCCGGCCCCCTTGCGAGCGCCGCCCTTCTTCGATTTAGCCGCCATCGTATCCCCTTTATATGAATATTGCAAAACGGTATTCAAACATCCCTCTCTGTGGACATTCCACCGTCAGGGCGGCCGGTTCGCGGTACAATCGGGCACTGCTCGGGGTAGGCCACGCGACGGGCAGATGACAGGTAGTGGCTGCATGGGGCAGCTGATTACATGAAACCGTTCAAGGACCAGGACACTCCGAGCTTTCGCCGCGAACTCAGCGACGCGGTGAACGACAAAGAACCATTTGCGCAACGCGGTATCCCCAGTGTTGTACACGCGATTGCGGAGAAATACGGTCGAAATATTCACTGTCTGAGTCCGCTCTACCCCTCTGACCCCCATTTCACCACAATCAACTGTCATTGCCACGCCCTCGGTCTGGACTCGTCAAACGTTTTTAGAGAGATAGCCAAGTCTCCCGAGTCGAATTTCATAGACTCGCTTATCGAATCCAATCTCCTTGTTTTGCGCCCAGATGCCATTCAGGAACGAGACCTCGTGCTGTATCGAAACAAGAAACAGATCACCCACTCCGGCTTAGTCTTTCCTACGGAGATTGAAAGTAAGTGGGGGACTGGCGCGATTTATCGTCACTCCCTTTACGCAGTCCCTTGCAGTTATGGATCATTGGTCTCCTACTACGCCCCCCCAGAACTTGCAGCTGTAGAGACGTCATACCGCAAGTGGTGTGAGTCAACATCCCCTAAGCCCCCGCTCGACCCACCGGCCGAAGATTGAATCGGCCCTGGAGCGAGCGGCCGAGGGTGCCCCCAGCGAGACGCTGACCGAACCGTGTACCTTTCGCGGCAGGAGCAGAACCGAGGGAAAAGACACTGAGCGCGAAATCCAGGCCGTGCGAATCAACGTGACGTTCAAGAAAGGCGTGCTCGAGCAGATCGACTCGTACACGAAGCAGCGTCGAATGACGCGGGCGGGATTCCTCGAGGAAGCGGCACTCGAGAAGTTGGCGGAGGGGTAGCGGGGCTAAGCCATGGTCAGAGACTGCGACCAGTGACGAAACTGGATCAAGTTCATTGATTACCGCGCTTGTACAAAAATGAGCTGCAACCCGCCCAGAGCGGCCGAGGCTGATCTTGTGCCGATGGGCTGCGCTGATTTCGGCCCACCGTTGCTCAAGTTATGAGCAGCATTGACTGTCGATGCAGCAGCCACCGAATGGCAGCAAGGCTGGGCCGGGCTGTTACCTCGGCTCTCCCATCGGTGCGCCGCAGTATTCGCACCTCAGCGCACTACCAAGGGTCCGGCGGGACCAAAAAAACTCTTAATGTACTGACACGATGTCCGATACAAGACTTGAGTTGTCGGTTTGTTGCTCACCGCACGCGAGATTCGCGAGTCGCCTTAACCCTGTGATTAACGACATCGGCTGCGAGGCAATCGATCGGCCACGGAGAACGGTCAATGGGCGAGATCATTCTAGACCGAAGGCAGAGCATAAGATTTCCCTTCGAAGCGAAGGCAATCTTATGTTTCGCTGGAGCCGTGTACAGCGCAGTCACGCGGGACCTCAGTTCGAAGGGGGCCTTCCTCGTAACAGACTTAGCGGCACCCGTTTCGACCGAGGTCGAACTCACCCTCGACGTGCATGATGGCCTCTCTCCGATTGAAATATCCGGCCGGGTTGTGCGAGTCACCTTTGGCTCGGAGAGCCCGCGCGGGCTTGGGATCGAATTCGATGAAGTCGAGGCCAAGGTCGCACAGCGTATCGTCGCGGCAACACGTCAATCGTGACGGAGCGGCGACACAGTCCGCGCACGCGGTGTCGACTCCACTGCCGGATTCGCAGAGGTCGCGACCGCATTCGAGCCCGTGTCCTCGATGTATCCCAGGACGGCCTGTGTGTACTCTCGCCAGTCCAGCTTCGGAAGGGAGAATCGCTCGAGGTTGAGATCGACCTGCCCGGCCATGACAGCGTGAACATTCATGCAGACGTATGGCACGTGCGCAGCACAAAAAGCAAAGCCACGCTGAGAACTAGCTGGTCGGCCGGACTGATTATCACAAAGTCAGACGACACCGATTCCGGGCTGTTCACATCCAGTGCAGAAAAAAATCCATCCAAGCCAACCGGGAATGACGGCCCGACCGAGACTGAGGATGGGCTCGACATTTTCCGCGTACGTGTCCAGATAGAAGGAACACCGCGCACTCGCATTCTCACTTTTAGCGCTGCAACCGAAGATGAAGCGAGAAACATGGCCACTAAAGACCTCGACGACTCGTGGTCGATCGTCGAAGTTGTGAGCGATCGGACGTGCCTCCAATAAATCGGACACCGGTGACAATATCTGTGTAGTTAAGACCCTTGGGTCCCAGCGGCCACCGATCGTGTTGCATAGCATCTGATGCACGCGATTCGCGGGGCTGTAGCTCAAGTTGGAAGAGCGACCGATTCTGCCATCGGGAGATCCCCGATATTGACATCGGTAGATACGGGTTCGAGGCCCGTCAGCTGGGACCCAGGGGACCATTCGCACACTGCGGGGTCGATCGCCGAGCGCGAGCGATGCGAAAACTCGTTTCACTTGGGCGGGGAGGACGAGGTTCCAAGAAACCCCCGTGGACCTCGCGCTCCAACTGGACCCTGTTCGCCCTTCGGTCCCGGCGGACCCTGCGGTCCGGTCAGCAGGCGACGAAGTTCCGTCTGAGAATTGAGTGCACGCTCCAGCTCGGTTTCTTTCGGCGCCGACCACTGTGCACTCGCCAGGGCGGTGGCCAGGACGAGCAGTCCGGTCACCAGATATCGCTGAGCCGCACTGAACTCAGAGACCAGGAAGTTGTTTGTGGCCTCGTTGTGCTTTTTGGCAATGCGAAATGCGTGGATCGCAATCAGTTTTTGATTCGATTCATCGGCACTCATCAACTCTACATCGATGGCGAGTTCGGCATGCGTTCTGGGTCGAAAGAGATCTGTCAAAAAGATGTGGTTGCTCCAGAGTTCTTGTGGGCAGCTCTCGATTGCCCAGGAGCCTTCTCCTTTGTCCAACCGGCACAAGGAGTAGTACTGTTGGGCGAGCTTCAAGTCGCTCTCATGGGAGAAATAT
>JADFNE010000146.1 GCA_022563535.1 Myxococcales bacterium | reverse complement strand
ACGCCGCTAAGTAGAACACGTTCTAAATAACCTGACAAGACCGCTGCCGACTCTCAGGGTTTTCTCTGGCTGGAGATCGCAGGGGGTCGTGCAGCCCCTGTGTACCGGAGGCGCAGCCGATTCCCGCGTTTGAAGCGTTGGGTCGAATTCCGGTTCGACGATAAGAAATTCAGTCTCATTGGAATTTTGTGCAGGCCCCTCGGGTCTGTGCGGATTCCCGAGGAACGCCTGGTGGACACGACCGGAAAGCCTTGTCGCATTTTGTCCTTTGAGGACAACCCCGCAGACGCGGCGTTGATGCAGGACGCACTCGAAGAGTCCAACTTCTTGTTCGAGATGACTCGCTCAGAGCGTCTCGCCGGTGGACTCGAGATTCTGGAAACGCGCAGTTTCGATGTCATTTTGTTCGATCTCTCTCTGCCCGACAGCTTCGGCCCCGAGACCTTCATCCGCGTCAAAGAACGCGTCCCCGACATCCCCATTGTGGTGATGACGGGGTTCGAGGATGAAGAACTGGGGGCGCGTCTGGTCAAGATGGGCGCTCAGGACTACATGGTAAAAGGGGACAGCGAAGGAGCGATGCTGGTTCGCTCCGTGCGTCACGCGATCGAACGCCACGGCATCGAAAGAGAGCTTCGTTACGCGCAGGTTGCCGCCGTGGAAGCCGTAAAGGCAAAAACGGAATTCTTGGCGTCGATGAGCCACGAAATTCGAAGCCCGATGAATTCGATTCTCGGCATGGCCGACCTGCTGAGCGATACCGAGTTGGACGAAGAGCAGCGGCGCTACGTCGAGGTATTTCGGCGCGCCGGAGAAGCGCTGCTCGGGTTGATCAACAGCATTCTCGATCTGTCCCAGGCCGAAGCCGGTTCCCTCGAACTCGAACAGGTCGTCTTTGACAGTCGAAAACTCTTCGAAGACACGATCGAACTGCTGGCCCTCCCCGCGCACAAGAAGGGACTGTCTCTCGCCTGCGACTTCAAGTCGAATCTTTCGCCCTGGTTGGTCGGAGATGCAGCTCGCCTGCGCCAGATTTTGATCAACCTGATTGGAAATGCCATCAAGTTCACCGATGAAGGCGAAGTGGTGGTGCAGGTAGAGAGCGGCACCAACGAGGCTGGAACGCCGGAACTTCAGGTTTCCATTTCGGACACGGGCATCGGAATCGAATCTCAGAAATTGTCCGTGATCTTCGAGCGATTCAAGCAAGCCGATGGATCGGTGACCCGACGCTTTGGCGGGACGGGCTTGGGGTTGGCCTTGTGCATGGAGCTCGTCAAGCTCATGAACGGGCGCATCTGGGTCACCAGTGAACCCGGGCGTGGCAGCACGTTTCACTTTACAGTGCTCGTCGGCGATGAAGATTCCGATGAGGACGAGCCCTTCGCGAACGAAAGGTTGGACGGAACCCGAGTGTTGCTCGCTGTGGCTGGCGAGACCGAGAGATCGATTCTGTTTGGGATCGCCCACGACGTCGGCTGCGAGGTCGTCGATGTAGCACTTGCGAGTGAGGCGAAGGAGAAGATCGAAGAGTCGATCGCCCAGGACGAACTCTTTGACGTGATCCTGCTGGATTTTCGATTGCCAGAATACGGCGGCTTCCGGGTGCTAAAGGACTTCCAGGCGAGTCCAGCGGTGATGGGAAAAACGGTCATGCTGCTCACCGCCGACCACCGTCCCGGAGATGTGCGTAAGTGCCAGCAATACGGCCTGCGCGACTGGCTCGTCAAACCCGTGCGGGTCGAACCCGTGCTGCAGGTTCTGCGCAGCGCCCGCGCCGGGGGTGAATCCGAGGCCGAGCTGCAGCCCGTGATCGATGCGGAGCCCGCTGCCAGCCGCGATATCAGAACGCTGCGCATTCTTCTGGCCGACGATTCCGCGGACAACCGAGACTTGATTCTCGCGTACTTGCGCAAGACGCCGCACGAG
Organism: Myxococcales bacterium; assembly: GCA_022563535.1. Lineage (NCBI taxonomy): Bacteria > Pseudomonadati > Myxococcota > Myxococcia > Myxococcales > Myxococcales bacterium. The sequence goes on along the minus strand of JADFNE010000146.1, from coordinate 1,865 downwards.
ATCGTCGTCGCTGAGGATGGAGCACAGGCCCTGGCAAAATTTCAATTGAGCCCATTTGACCTGGTTCTGATGGACATTCAGATGCCCGTCATGGATGGCTACAGCGCCACGCGATTCATTCGCGGTTGGGAGTTCGAGAAGCAGCTGAAACCGTCGCGGATCATTGCGCTCACCGCCCACGCCTTTACCGAAGAGGTAGAGCGGATGCTGGCCGTGGGTTGCGACATGCACCTGAGTAAACCCGTGCGCAAGGCGACCCTGCTCGAAGTGATCGAAAATTTTGCATGTGAGGCCGAGGGGGACGGGATACAGGATGTCGCAAGTGATCAGTCCGGAGAGAGTGCAGACGCACTTTCGGGGTCCGAGTGCGAAGCCGGGAGCCCGATTCACGTGGTGATCGACGAAGACATCGCAGAGTTGATCGATGGATTTCTGGAAAACCGCCACGCCGACATTGAGCGCCTTAGCGAAGCCATCGAGTGTTCGGATTTTGAGACGATTCGGGTACTTGGACACAACATGAAGGGCGCCGGTCGGGGCTATGGCTTTGACGGGATTTCGGAAATCGGCGTTCAACTTGAAATCACGAGCAAGAAAAAACAGGGAGTGGAAGCGCAAAAGTGCGTTGATCAACTGCAGGACTATCTCGAACGGGTTGTCGTGGACTGATCCCAACCGGTCGGAGTTTCACGCTGCGGAACCCGCAAAAAAAATGAACTGAAGTCGCAAAGCAGGCCAAAGGCCAGGAAGGAAAATCGATATGTCGAATTCAAAAAAAATCCTGATCGTTGACGACGATCCAGACATGCTCAGACTGATGAGCGTCAAGCTCAAAAAGAGCGGCTACGAAGTTGTGATCGCGGGCGATGGGGTCGCGTGCATGTCGATGGTTCGCAAGGAAACCCCCGATCTCATTGTCCTCGATCTGGGTCTGCCCGCGGGAGACGGATTCAAAACGCTGGAGCGACTCAAGAGCCTGGTGCCATTTTCATCGATTCCGGTCATCGTGCTGACCGCTCGCGTTGCTGCAGAGGCAAAAGACAAGGCTTTGAATGCCGGTGCGAGTGCGTTCTTCGAAAAGACCGCGAGCAAGGATGAAGTGCTGGGCGCAGTATGGCGCCTGCTCGACGAGTCTGGTTCCGGCGAGATCTAGAAAGATTTCCCGCTGTCGGTGTGCTGCGCGAGGGAATCGCTCGCTCTAGGGTTTTCCTCGAAAGTTGGGGGGATGCGCCGCGCTGATGGAGGGAAGGAGAATGCGGATCGAGGTTCCAATGCCCGATGTGCAGTCGACGCGCAGGGTTCCGTGATGACCTCGGATGATTCCAAGTGCGGTGGTGAGACCCAGTCCGCGTCCGGGACCCTTGGTGCTGAAGAATGGATCAAATATCTTGGATATGTTCTCCTCAGGAATACCCTCTCCTTGATCTTCTATCGTAAGTAGATTATATCTCCCTCTAGGTATTAGCTGATCATTTAGTACCCCATCATCCTCTACATCGATAATAGTAGTACTGATACTTAGTACTCCTCCTTCAGACATAGACTCAAAGGCATTATTAACGAGGTTCATTATTATTTTTGGTAGATGGGCTTTAGATCCCTTAAACAATAATCTGTCATCTGAAAGTTGAATATCAGTAGTTACTTCCGGATGAATTCTTTTAGCTGCATCATACTCGGCTGAAGAAAAATAATCATTTAGAAGCGCATTCATGTCCATCAATACCATTTTATACTGACCACGGCGGGTCAGAGCCAACAGGTCTGCTATTACATCCGCTGCTCGCTGGGCTGAAAACTTTATAGTATCCAGATCTTTATCTATCGGTTTTCCCTCTGCGTAATCCATTCTTATCAGATCAGGA
>JADFNE010000145.1 GCA_022563535.1 Myxococcales bacterium | reverse complement strand
GGGAGGGGTTCTGGACTACTACTATCGGAGGGCCGCTTAGACGGTCGGCTGAGTTTTCGCACACTACGCGGTTCTCGCGGCCGCTGCGCCCGCTAACCGCGGGCTTGATGCTCTCGCGATGTTCGCCGCCCTTCCCTGCACGGATTTGACGGTTTCTTGACCGTCCGCTGACCCCTAGCTGGCATTCGCGATGCTGCTGCCCGGCTCGATCCGCTTGACGTGGTGCCGCCACATCGCGGGTCGAGTCGCCCCTCAATTCGACCGTCTTGCCCCAATACTACTCGGGTCGGTTTGCTGAAACGCGGCTTGATTCACTTACGCGCGAGTGCGTCCTGCTGTGTGAGCTTCCTGGGCATCGGTTAATGCTTCTCGTCCATGCAGTCGAATGTGCAGCCCCATCGCAGCGCAACACTCAGAGCCTATCTCCTACTGATTTGCTCTAACGTCTCATGATGACCACAAGCTCCGCGCCTGAGACGAAATCCAAAGCAGTTTCGGGGCTCCCGTCACATTTCCAAGCTGAGGATCGCCGGTTCTGCCAAGAAAACTGCGCGCTGTGTCCGAGCGATGGCTGCTCTCTGGACCCTTAGCTCTTCCGTCTGGGCTAAAACATGGCGCGCAGTTCTTTCGTGCAACTCGTCGGACATTCCGATCCTACGTTCGAGGTCCGCGATTCTCGATTGTATGCCTTCCTCTAGTCCGGCTCGTTCCGAGAGTGAGGAAAAATGAGCCTCGACTTCGCCGCTGGCTAGATAGGCGTTATTCCTGGAGTGCCTCAGGTGCCAGCATAGCGTCTATGGTGTCCGCCGCGTTTTCAGGAGCCAGTGCCCTTAGTGTGTCTCGTACGGCGTCCCAGTTTCTTTCCGCGAGTGCCCTAGTGAGTCCTTCCCAACGATCCGCCGGAACTTCGATTCGGCGGTGAAGGTTGATGTAGTGCTCGCCCGTGGTGTGGTCGACTAGCTCTTCTACGTTGCTGACGTTTACTCCCATGAATTCGTGCTCCTTTGGACTCGGTCAACACTGCTCTCGCCCACGAGATGAGAGCACAGGTGTGACTGTGGGGTCAACTGTATTGTGCGTACGCTTTCAACTTCCCGGTGTCGGGCATTTGAGCGGATAGTTCGGATTGCCACCCTTTCCTTTTAGTCCAGCTCTATTCGAGGGGCTCGATCCACGGTCGTGAGGGGAGGCGGGCCGGTTGCGGCGGCTGAAATTGCCGAATTTTCGCGAAGTTGCCGTATGCCGCTGTGCGACGGTCCTCCACGTAGTGGCCCTGCTACGCCGAGCGCCACCAAGAGCCGCCTAATGAGCTGTCGAGTTGCCATCGCGGCCTTACACTTGATTGCGGCTACATGCCGCCCGTCGTTCGGTCGAACCAATGGCTTTCGGCGGATGTGCTCCTCGATGTCCAAGGGCTCAGGGTCGCCTCAGTTCGGGAGAAGCTTGATGGATAGTGTTTTCGTATGGATCGTAATCGGCTCGTCCATCTGGATGGCGTTCGACGCCCATCAGATCGGGTACGACAAGAAGGACGTGAAGGGATTCGCGAGCATGGGGCCTGTGGGTTGGTTCTTTGCCGGGCTGTTGCTCTGGATCATCGCCTTCCCGCTCTATCTCGCGAGCCGGAGCAAGCTCAAGGCAGCGGCATCCGCTGGAGCCTTGACGCCCACGACGCACCGACCAATGGGATGTGCCTGGCTATAGAGCGAGTGATTAGGACTTGATTCCCTACAGCGCCGCGGAGCTACCCCGGTGTCGGTCATACATCGTACGTACCCATGCCGTACCCGGATGGTCCTGCCAGCGTGCGAGCCAAGCTCGATACTCGCTTGACCACGGCTCCGGCAATTGCATGGCTGGATGACCCGTATCAATTGTCAGGGCCAGCAGCGAAGCGGCCGTCAGGTCCGCCAGCGTGAAGCAGTCGCCTACCAGATACCCGGTCGTCGTACTCTTGCTGGCAACCCAGTCGAGTGCCTCTTGGGTATCCGCGAGCGCCTGATCGAGCGCGCCAGGTCGATCCAGCCGATAGCTCTTCTTGATCACCGAGTTCGCGGCCATCGCAAAGCCTTCGAAGAGTTTGCGGCGTATGAGCCCTACGTGACCGCCAAATACGCGCGCGAAGAATTCCGGGTCGTCCACCAAGAACGCAAAGACTCCGCATCGCGTAGCGGGACCCACGACTTCGTCGAAGTGATCTTGAATCTTCAGTATTTCGGCCCGTTGCGCTTCATCTTTTGGCAACAGGGGCGGTTCCGGTTGGTAGCGTTCGAGTTCCGCGAGGATCGCCGCCGACCCGACCGTGTAGCCTTCAGCAAAGCGAGCGACCGGTACGAAGGGCTGCCCAGTCAGCCGTTGCACAGACGGACGCTGCAGGCCTGCCAGGAGCGAAGTGCGTTGGTGCGCAACCCGCTTGAAGTCAAAGCCCCAGCGCGCTTTTTCGTTGAAGTGGGAACGCGGAAGTTGCAGCAGTTCGGGGACGGATTCGCTCATGGGTTCTCCTCGGCTCCGCCTTCCAGCTCAGTCCGAAACGGTGGGTTCGCGCACCACGCCCCAGCAGGGTGTTAGCTCGGATCCAGCCGAGGTGGTGAGGCGGCGCAAGCCCTGCCCACCAGCACCGATCGCGAACAGCTCGAAGTTTCCATCGACCGGCGACATGAAGACGATCTCACGGCCGTCCGGGAACCAGGCCCGAAAACAGGGTTGGCTCTCTCATTTCAAGGTTTGACATAAGACCGGTTATCGGCGAGTTCTTCAAATTCGCGGCTTGATTTTACTATTCTCGATCCGATGCTCGCGATACATACGAAGGGCAAACTGCCCCGCTGGATGGCCCCGGAGCTCGCCCACCAGCTGCACCGCCTCTTCGGGGATTTCGTCGAGAGTCGGCATTGACGCTCCAAAACCCTCTTCTCTGGTGACCAGGATGGCCGGCACCACCATCGACGCCCAGGTGAGATCGGCGGCGGTAAACGTTCCTCCACATAGGAACTCTCGCTCACCCAGCCGCTCCGCGAGGGCATCGAACTCGGCGCGCACATGACCCTGGGACTTCTCGATGCGCTCCGGGTCGAGACCCAGCCCACCCCGCAGCCGTCTGACCACCAGAGGATACAGCCTCTTGAACCATCGAGCCTGGCGGGCGCTGACGTTGTCGTCGGCCATGCGGGCGAGGATCTGCGGGTCTTCGAAGGCAAAACCGTAGGCGACGCGGCGGGTATTGGGACCGACGCGATCGTGAAAATAGCGCTCCAGCTCTTCGACTTCGGGACTTGGATACAGGTCGTTGCCCCCTTTCTCAGAGGCATACCGACAGATATCCGCGGAATCGTGCAGCTTGGTTCCGTCGGAGAGGAGGAGCAAGGGCGTCGAGTACTTGGTGCTCACCCGATCGTCGGAGCCGCCGCGAAAGGCGGTCGCCCGCATTACCGCCAGGCTGGAGAAGCCCGGCATGTACTTCTCCTCGACGTACGGTATGCCGCAAATATCCAGGGCCCAGCGTGCTTTTTCGTTGTAGTGGCTGAAGGCCAGGCTGATGAGGCGGTTCGTCATGCCAGGTGAATACACCCGCTCTCTCCCTCTGGCCAGCCCAGGGGAGCGCAAAGGGTCGGATCACGGGCGCAGTTTGTAACGGTCGCCTTCCTTGTCGAGCTCGCGAACTTGAGGGTCGGGTGGTTTCGTAACGGATGTTCTGCCTCGCCGGGGGTGGGCGGACCTACAAGTTTCTGGCCCCCTTGGCGTCCCCCACTATTGACCGAAACGCATCGATATGACCGATTTAGGCGGTAATCCTCAATGAAATCAACCCCAGCATCTCCTTGCCAACGTGAGGGCGAACTGCGAGCGGTGAGCGAGTAGTTCGTAGGAGGAGCCAAAGGCGACGAC
>JADFNE010000144.1 GCA_022563535.1 Myxococcales bacterium | reverse complement strand
TTCCATCACGAGTGATCGTTGCCGAAGGTTCGAGAGCCCCTTTACAACACGCAACGTCACATGGGCGGGAGTGAGTTTCTGAAAACTAGTTCGTTGTCGATGAGGCACCTGGCCCCGCCCAACCCGCTTGGCCCCAGCCCCTTTGCGCGGCCCCCCATGCCCAGAGGTCATGCGCTTCTGCAAGACATAGTCAGCGAGTTCGAGCTGCTTGATTACTGCCATGCCTTGACGATAGCAGGGACCATCGCCCTTATCAACCTAATAATGCGTCAGATAAACAAAATAAACACAACTACAACCCGTAAACTTTCATTCACTCACTGTCCGCGCCACCGCAATGCCCATCAATAACTACCAATCCCGAAAACCACCCTTTCCCTCATTGCCCAAATGGCAACAAGCTCAGTAAAGCAAGGCCCCCAAGCCTCACCCCCAAAGCCCCGCAACACCTACAGCAGTTCCCTCCTACCCATCCCCCGACAAACTTTCCTGCATCGCTTCGACCAACTCTTCCGCGTCGGACGGCGCAAGGGGGGCCGTCTTCCACCCCACACCGAGTCCCTGGTCTGCGAACCTCGGAATGATGTGGAAGTGGACATGCATTACTGCTTGGTGCGCTGGGGCGCCGTTGTTTTGCAGAATGTTGTAGTCGACAGCGCCGGTTGCCTTCAGGACTGCGCGACAGATGCGCGGAAGCGCCCTGCCGATCGCTGCGGCGCTCTCGTCGCTCAGTTCGTGGAGTCTTTCTTTGGCCTCGCGGGGGATGACGAGGGTGTGGCCTTCGGCGACTGGATTGATGTCGAGAAAGCTGTAGACGTGCTCGTCTTCATAGACTTTGTACGAAGGAAGTTCTCCCGAGATAATCTTGTCGAAGATCGTGCCCATGCTCAGAGCCCTCCAGGTTTGATGTTTGCTGCCTGGCTTGGATCGTTGCGCAGCAGAAAATCGAGAATTTCGGCTCGAAGTTGCTGGTAGGCCGGGCGCCAAGAAAAATTGAAGAAGCCGTGCTTCTCACCTTCGAAGATGCCGACTAGCACTTCGCTCGTTTCGCCCTCGAGCCGCTTGGCGAAGATTCGGGTGGAGTCGCAAAGCTGATCTTTGGTTCCTGCAACCAGATAGCACGGGGGAACCGAATCGAATTTGAGATCCATCGGAGTGATGGCAAGGTTGGGAGCGACCTCCCGCTCGAAGGCTGCTTTTCCGCCGTAGGAACCCAGCATGACCCGGGACATGGGAAACTTGTTGTCGATCCACGAAAGACGGTCGAGCACGCCATAAAGAGAGACCACGCTGTGACAACCCAGTGCAGTCCGAGGCGTTCCCGATGGATTGATTTCTCGGATGGACTCCGGGTTTCGACTCAGAAGACCGAGCATCATCGCCAGGTTTCCTCCCGCGGAATCGCCCATGAAGTGCACAGATTCGCACTCGGGATGATTCTGCCGGATCCATTCGAGGGCGCGGAGTAGTGATCGCAAGATCGCCGGGTGAGGATTCTCTGGGGCCAGGGGATATTCGAGATTGAAGACCGGGTAACCCTGGTCGGCTAGAAAGAACAAGTCGCTGGTATAGAGTTCTTTCTTGCCCGCGATCCAGCCACCACCGTGAAGATAGACAACCGCTGCACGCTCAGGCGATCCCGGCTTACGAGGGATGTATTGCAGCGTTTCAGCTCGATGGTCTCCATAGCTGTGGAGACTCACTGGGGCCGGCGGAGTCGGGTGTTTGCGCAAGCGCGAGATCAGCTTGAACATTCCCATGGCGCCGCGAATCAGGCTCACTTCAAATCGCTGGCCCAAATTGATGGAAGTGGGCTGAATGGATCGTGTCATCGGGGAGGCTCCTATGTTTTTCGGCCGTCCTTCAGTGTCGTGGTTCCACCGTGGCTCCACTTAGTCTATGGAGTCACTCGAGCAACCGCGACCGGAGGGAGTCGCGTCGCTCCTCGTTCAGCAGCAGCGCTTGATCCATATAGTGATCGACGCTCCCAAATTTGTCTCGTATGGCGTCGAGGGCCGCCTGTAGAAATTCGCGGCGCACGCTCATGAGGGGTCGGATTTCGTCGGCATCTACGCGAAAATGCGAGTCGAAGCGAAGCCCTGCGAGCATTCGCTCGACACGGTCGTGGGTGTAGGTCGCCGTCAACAGATAGTCGTGCATGACTATTTCTTCCGGTACGCCGAGCGCCAGGAGGATCAATGCCGCTCCTACCCCGGTTCTGTCCTTGCCCGCTGTGCAGTGAAAGAGCAGAGGCACGCACTCTTCGCGCTCGAGACTTCTCATCAGTGTTCGATACTGATCGAGGGCCTCAGTCACCATGAAGCGATTGCCGTCGATCAACAACCGCCGAAAGTCCAGCTGGCCCGGATTGCCGGCTCTGATCGCGGCTTCGATCTCGTTCGGTAGAAGAGAGGTGCCCGAGACGGACGGATTGATCTGCATCGGTGGATCGTGTTGCGGCATCCGATTGGGTTGCTTGGCAATTTCCCCGTCCCTGCGGAAATCGCAGACCAGTCTTATTCCGAGCTCAGAAAAATACGCGAGATCTTGCTCAGTCAGTTCTGCGAGATGATCGGATCGGTAGATCTTTCCCCAGCGAACCCGCCGCCCGTCGGTGGTCTCATATCCGCCAAGATCGCGGAAATTGTGCGCCCCCTCGAAGGGCATCAATCTTTCTGCGATGACGCGACTCGGCAAACCGCCGCCGGGATCCAGTCTAAAGAAGTGTCGCGTCCGCGGGTCGAGGCCCTGCAGGATCACTTCGCCCGCCTGCAATTTTCCCGCGACTACACGACCGGAGAGGTCGCCGGACATCGCGCCGGGATCTGTGCCTACATAGACAGACGCAGAGGCTCGCGCATCTTCGCCCCGCCAGCGTATGCGGATTGCATCTTTGTGAACGCGCTCGGCGCTCGGTTGCTGAAGCAATTCCATTGGGGCTCGCATCTCCTGCTGATTCAAAATGGTCCGAGCAGGTTCTTAGTGTACCTTCTCGACTCGACCTCCACAGACGGAAACGTTCGGAGATTCCGATCACCATGTTCGCCACTCGCTCGAATCGCTCGCGGGGTTTCGCAATCTGCGGGCGCGCCGCTGTGATTGTCGCTCTACTCGCCGCAACCCATACGTTGGGCTGTGAAGAACAGCCCGAGGACGAGCACCCGAGCGCCGGCGAGGAGGAGATCGACCCGGAGCTGGCCGATCAACTGATGGCAATCGGCTATTTGCGTGGATCGCGAGCAATCGGGAAGAGCGGCGTGACGCTGCACGACCGTAACCGAGCGCATCAGGGGTACAACCTCTTTTCGTCGGGTCACGCACCCGAAGCGATCTTGATGGACATGGACGGCGGAATTCTTCATCGTTGGCGATTCCCCTACGAGGCGGCCTTCGGCCGCCTCGACATCAACGAGAACGCCGCATGGTGGCGTCGAGTTGCGATCTTCGAGAACGGCGATCTCCTCGCAATCTTCGAAGGGCTGGGGCTCATCAAGATCGACAAGGATTCGAAGCTCATATGGTCGAACCCGCTCAACGCACACCACGATCTCGAGGTTCAGTCCAACGGAGACATCTACGTCTTGACTCGCAAAGCCCGAATCATCCCGAGGATTGACTCCGAAGCACCGATCCTCGAAGACTTCATCAGCATCTTGAGTTCGGACGGCAAACTGAAGATTGAGATGTCATTGCTGCAGGCCTTCGAAACTTCTCGCTTTGCCGACCTGGTGCAAAAGGAACTCGTGAGTGGAAACGGTGATATTTTCCACACCAACACGCTTGCCGTACTTTCTTCCGACCGCAGCGAGGACCGACGCCGGGGCTTCACAAAAGGCAACGTGTTGCTCTCCATGAATCGAATGGGCGTCGTTGCACTCCTGGACATCCGACTCGGCCAGATCATCTGGGTTCGCCGGACACCGCCAATCGGACAGCACGATCCGAAACTACTGCCCAATGGCAACATGCTTCTGTTCACCAACAACATGAACACGAGAAGTTCTGTGGTCGAAGAGTTCGATCCCGTGAGTGGCGAAGTGCACTGGTCCTACCGCGGGACCGTCGACCACCCCTTTTATTCGATGTAC
>JADFNE010000143.1 GCA_022563535.1 Myxococcales bacterium | reverse complement strand
TGAATTGGATTGCCCCCGCGACGCGCGTAGGGGATCCAGGTATCGGTCGCGTGCATGAAGATCCAGAGTGCGACACCGCTGACGACGATTCCTCGTTCAACCCAGGCGCGGCCATTCGAATTCCAATCGAGCGAGGTTCCGATCCGACGCGTTACGGAGTAGACGCCATGCACGGACAAAAGCAAGACCGGGGGGATCGCCGAATCGAGATGAGGCTCATCCGAACGCGTCAGCGAGCGAAGGAAGAATACGCCTCCCCACAACCAAACGGCGACCAACAGGGGTTGAGCAAAGCTCCTGCGCTCGCGATACGCCCGCACATAGCTCCATACGAGGGCCATGAAGTAGCCCCCGTAAAGCAACCAAATGGCGCGAAACTGAAGCGAGACAAACCACTGCCGAAGGTGAACCCGATGCCATGTGTCGGGAAAAACGATCTCGGGAAACGGCAAGGATTGACGCCAGTCCATGAGCGCCGGCCGGCTCACGATCTCGCGCCAGATACTGTCGAGCCCCACGGTGACAGCGGCCCATAGCAAGAGGGGTACGAAGATGGCGAGGATCCCGAGAGCCAGTGCGGCCCAATCGCGCGCCCAATCGCGTGGGTCCCGGTGCATGCTCATGACCGCAACGCCGAGCCCGCACCCGGCAGCGAAAACAGGACCCAAACGGAAGAAGGCACCCACGCCGAGCCACAGGCCGGCGACTGCAAGCCAGCGAACGTCGTCCGTTTCAATTCTGCGGGCGTAGGCGAGCAGGGCCAGCATGCTGAAGATCAAGTATCGGTAGCCGAAAATCGTATGCATCAGATGCGAATCAGGCGCCGCCACCGCCGCCAACACCGCAGCAAACAAGGCGAAGCGCGCGGGCATCAAGCGACGACCGAGGAGATAGAGGCCCACGCAAGAGGCGACTGCAAAAGCGCCATAGATCACCCGGGCTCCGAAGAGCCCCGGCGGCGCCAGGTGATATCCGATCCATGCGGGAATCAGATGTCCCGGCGGAAACACCCAGAGCACATCTCGATAGAGGGTGCCTCCGGCCTCGAGATTCCAGAGGGCATAAATTGGCCATGAATCGTCGAGGGGATTAAAGCCATTGCTCACGAAGAGTGATTCATAGGCAAGACTCAAGCCTACGATGAACAGTAGATGCAGGGCAGTCTGCTGCTGCGAACTCACATCTTCATGGTTTGAGCTCATTCGAGGTCGGTGTCCGATTTTAATCGCAAAACCTGTATCCAATGGTGGCCCGGGGAATTGCTCGACGCCGGTGGGTAGCGCTCAAAGACCCGGGTGTCTTCCCGGTAGGATGCACGCAGATGATCGAACAAGACTCCGGTATAGGACGGCAGTCGCGGAATGCCGGGGAAGTTGAGGAACCCCTGAATGATGTAGGGCGGTGGATCCCGCTTCAAGTATTCAGTGAGCGCAACGCCGTTGTCGCCCCCCGCTTGTCCCGGGTACAACTGCAGAAACGACCAGGACGAATAGCGTCCCGAAAGAAAGTAGTAGAAGGCTTCGTGCCCGTAGACAAAGAAGGGAGCCTCTTCTGGGACTTCGTCCGTTACAAAGCGAACGATTGAAGCGTGGTAGGAACTCGATGGAAAGACCTTGAGATTGGCCCGCGGCAGATCGATGCGGGCGGTCATGCCACGATGACGCGCCGCGCCGAGTCCCAGAAAGAGCATCGCAATGATCGCGACCGTGACGGCTTCGAAAGTACGCGGAACGAGTTTGCCGCTTTCTTCTTTGTCTAGTCCGGTAAGCCGCCCGAAGCAGATGAACATCAGCAGGAGCACCATGGGATAGATGCCCATCAAGTGGGTGAAGTCCGACCGGGGAAATGCAGACAGGGTGATCGCTGCGCAGAGCAGCACGAAGGTTGCGAAGCGGCGCTCCGCGGGCAAGGAAAGTCGACTGCGGTCGCGCAGACAAAATGCGCCAGCGGCGGCAAACGCCAGGGGGAGAGAAGTGTAGATCCAGCGGATGAACACTTCTCCGGCAGCCCAATATGCCGCGTAGGCTGCCTCGCCTCCCGGGAGTACTCCGTTGCGCATCACCGTCCAGTAGGAGACCGGGTAATAGAAAAACAACTGGGGACCTTGCAGGTCTCCAAGCTCCCACCAACGAAGTGGTGTGCCGAAGGAAATGCCGCTGGTTTCGGCATAGTCCGTAAACGGACGGATGAGTCCGCTGGAGATCATATGGGGGAGCAGACCCTTGACCGCGAAGTAGAGGATCAGCGGGCCAGCGGCCAACGAGAAGCCGAGGGCGAGATGACCCCATTGCCGTGGTAGCGAACTTTCGCTGCCGCCCTCCCCTCGCTTCATGAAGTGATCGAACGAAAGCACTGCCGCAATCGCAATTCCCAGATAAATCCCAATGCTCTGCTTGGTAATGAAGGCGACCCCCACCGCCGCCCCGATCCCAATCAACGGACCTCTGGTCCTTTGATCTGTCGAATACAGCAGCAACAGGACCGCGATGCTGGCCGCAAAGAACGAGACGTCCCAGTAGAAGTACGAGGTATAGGCGGGCCAGGCCAAGAACTTGAACCCGAGCAACGAGATCCCGAATAGTGCTGCACGCTCTCGACTGATGAGTTGGAGTGCCACGGCGTAGAGCGTCACCACAATGCCGCTATAAAAGACTCCCGCTAGAAACCGCGCGACCGACACATGCTCGCCGAAGAGCCCCATCACTAGCGCCAGCAAATAGGGCGCGCCGGGAAACGGGTAGGCGTCGAGATCTTGATAAAAGACATCACCCCGCATGATGCGACCGGCGGTGGCCAACAATGCACCTTCATCGCTGCCCCCCAGCCCATAGGGTGCATACCACCAGGATTCGATACCCGTCAGCACGAGCAGAATCGCTGCGAAGATACGAGGTCGAGTCAGGCTCTCGAGCACGGGGGCTCCAATCAAGGCGAATCACCGGGTTGGAGCTTCGGGGCGAGATCTTTGACCCTGTCGCTTACAGATTCGATGTAGCCGAGTACACTGAGCCGTTCGCGGTCTTGTTCGCTGAGTTCCTGGTAAAGAGACGCGGCTGAGGCCATGGCGCGACTGAGTTCGTCGATTCGCTTGCGGTGCTCCAGCAAGATATCACCCCTTCGCTGCGAAAGATCCACCTCTTCGTTTGGGTCCGCGACGAGATCGAAGAGCATTTGTCGATCGCCGCTTCGTTCCCAGAGGCTTTTCCAGCGGCCCTTGCGGTAGTTCTGATAGAACTTCTCGGAAATGATCAGCTCGTCGAAATCCAGGTCCGGCGCAAGCTCGGTTTCGATTCCAGCAATTTTGAGAATCATCCCACGCACATCCTGGGATCGAACCAGGGCATTGGCATCGGCTTTGATTGGCGGTGTCACAATCAGGGGAACCTTGAGTACTGGCTCGAAGGACGGGTTGCCGAAGTGTCGCAAGGTCTTCAGGCCGAGATGCTTTTCAACGAGCATCTCGCCGTGATCGGAAGTGAGGATGATGGTCGCGTTTTCGAGAAGCCCCATGGTCGCAAGCTCATCGAGGAGTTCACCCAGGCGCTCGTCGAATCGCTGTACGGACTTCTCGTAGCTGCGTTGAAACAGGGACCAGTCGTGAACATCGATGTAGTGGATGTAGAGAAAAAAACGATCGCTGGGACGCTGGGACAGCGCGAGCAGCACGTCGCGATTGACGTGACGCGCGGTTCGAATCGGCGAGGCCTTGAAGACGTTCAGGGTCTCACCTGGCGCAGGCAGGCCGACTTCAACCCACGTATCAAAACCCTGGTCGTAACCACTGGGTTGGTAAAGCAGTTCGTTCGAAACGACCCCGAGCGTCCAGTAACCAGCCCTACGCATGTCTTCCGCGAGGGTTTCCAGGCTGTCCGGAACGCAGGCATCTTGCTTTCCGGGTTCGGCGAACCGAGACATGCCGCAGGCCGCAAAGGTGTTCCATTCCAGCGGACGCTTTCGCTCCCCGGTCTCGATGCTCGGAGTGCGCCCGGTAAAGATGGCGGCCATCGACATGGTCGTGGAGTGGTAGGCCGCCACTGCATTGGTGAAGAGTTGGCCACCGGCGGCAAGTCGATCGATGTTCGGGGTCAGTGCGGGAGCGACTGTCGTGGCGGTCGTGGCGGTCGTGGCATAGGCGGATACGTGATCTTGTCGCAGCGTGTCCACTACGATGAGGATGATCCGATCTGGCACCTTTGCGGATTCCGACTGCGTACATTGGATCGAGCCGGCGAGTGTGGCCGCAAGGACAGCAAGCCGGGCCAACTCGCAAAGTTTCTTCATGAACCCGATCTTATCGCATCGATCCAACGCAGTACCCGAAATCTTCCGAAGACCTTGTCTACCTGGTAGTGGGCGAGGATGAATT
>JADFNE010000142.1 GCA_022563535.1 Myxococcales bacterium | reverse complement strand
CGACCCGTCTCGTCAATTTGTCGCAAAAATCGCTCCCGAATTAGCGGCCACTCACGGACCCAACAACAGGTGTGGTCCGCGCTCTCGAGAACGAGTTCGCTCGACCGCGGATCCCTCTGCAAAAAACTGAGCGAAATCGACGCTGGCGAGACCCGGTCTCGTGCACCAAAAACGTGAAGCTGAGCCAGATCTCCCCGCATCGGAAATGGCGCTGCCGGACTTCTCGAAACAATCGACGAGAGATAGCCATGATGTTCGACCCAAGCCCCCAGGTCCAGATTCGCGCCGAGGGTGATGATCCCCTGCACCCGCGATATCCGGTTGGCGAGGTGGGCCGCCAGCAGGCCGCCCCCGCTATATCCGACAAGTACGAGTCCACGGTCTCGCGGAGCGACCTCCAGAAGCGCGCCCTCGAGGCTCTCAATCACCCGCTCGGAGTACCGGTCCAGCGTCCAGACCAGGGGCTCGCAGCTCGGATCCGCCGCCGCCAGACCGAAGCTGCAGGGCCTTGCGAGGTAGATTCCACAGGAATCCTCCGCGGCGAGCAGGTCGAGGGCGATCGGATTTTGTGGCGTGGGATCGTCCGACACCCGCCCTCGATCGATCCAAGAATTGCCATCGCCATCGATAAACACGAAAATACGGGCGCTCGCGCTCGGCGTGCAGCTGCTCTTCGTGAAAACAAAATGGACGAACGGATCTGATTCTACTCGTCGCACATCAAAGTGAACACCACTGCGCGCGAACTTCATCTCGCTTGAAATGACCATCCCCGAGGAGAGGCACCCCATGATCGACATCACGACCGCAAGCACAAGAGCAACGCGGGCAACGACCGCAGTTCTGTTGCTCTGCGGAGGCCTGCTCGGCTGCCAGTCGCTCGACGCCAGCGATCCCAGTATGAAGTTTGACATCTCCGACCTCGACATCGTCGACTGTATCGTGGAAGGCGCGGTTCGCCAGATCGGAAGTAAATTCACCTACCTCGAACCCCCGCGCATGGCGCGGCTGACCGAGTTCGAGTGCGCATCTCTGGGCGGCACCTTCGTCGCCTACGACCCCACCGAACCCAACGCGGTCATCGAAAAGTGGCTCCCCTTTGCCGAGAGCGGGAACGTCGAAGCCCAACACCGCCTGGGGTTGCTCTACGAAGGCGTGATGGGTGCAGACCCCAACTACGAAAAGGCAGTGCATTGGTACGAACAGGCCGTCAAGAACGGGCATCGCGAATCGATGTACGCCCTCAGTGTTCTCTACGAAAAAGGCCTCGGCGTCGAACGCGACATCATCAAGTCACTGAATCTCTACCGGCAGGGCTCTGGGATCGCCGCCGACAGCCTGATGCTCTCATCGGATGCATACGCCCAGATCGCCGAGGCCAAGAAATCCCTGGCTAGCGAGATCGCGGCCATCACGCTGCAGCGCAACGCCTTGAATGCTCAGCTCGCGCAAATGGCCCGGGACATGAAGCAGCACAAGGGAAAGAGTCAGGACCAGATCGGCGCCCTGCAAAGCCTGGTCGATCAACTGAATGAAAAGATGGAGCAAAAACAGCAGACGCTGGTCGCCCTGCCCACCTATCGCTTGATCAACAAGAAAGCCGGCGGAAGACCGACACAATTCAGCTTTCCCGAACTTCCGTCCAAGGTCATGCGCAGTCGTGCGATGGGGAAATTCTACGCGCTGGTCATCGGCAACAACAACTACCAGACGATGCCGACACTGCAGACTGCGCATAATGACGCCAGGCGGATCGCGAAGATTCTGTCCGATCGCTATGGCTTCTCGACCCAACTCTTGCTCGACGCCAACGAAGAAGAACTGAAGCGAGCAATCCACGCGCTCAACACGGTTGCCGAAGAGCAGGACAACATCCTGATCTACTTCGCCGGTCATGGCGAGAAACCTCCGCCTTCAGATCGATCGCGGCTGGCCGGCTACTGGCTGCCGACGAACGCGGACGCGGACTCGGACGTCAACTGGGTCGACAACTGGTGGATCACGAACCACCTCGATGCAGCAAAGGCGCGACGCGCATTCGTGATCGCCGACTCTTGCTATGGCGGCGTATTTTCTTCCGACCTTCCCATCGGTCCAGTGACAGAGCTTCCGACTCTCAGCGAACGCGACCTCGAGAAAAAGCTCGCCCGCAAGAGCCGGTTCGTGCTCGCTTCGGGGGGTGATTCACCGGTCCTCGACGCAACTGGCCCCACGTCCGAGCATTCCGTATTCGCCAGCGCCCTGATCGATGTCCTGGAGAAGAACTCGGGCTCAATCTCGGTTGTGGAACTCTACGGCCGAGTCTTCGATCACATGTACGACACGCTCTCTCGGATGGGGCTCAACCAGGAACCCGAACTACGGGTGATACGCGCCGCGGGGCACCAGAGTGAAGGCGACTTCTTCTTCGTCGCAAACTAGAATGGGTGGCGTCGCTCAAGGATCTCCCCTCCCTCACTCGATGTATCCGAGCTCCCGCAGCGCGTTGATGGCCTCTTCCGATACTGGCTCGGGCCAGTCTACCGTGCGCCTGCCTTTCTTGACAGCCGTGACGCATACCCCGACATAAGCAATACTCTGCGCCGTCAGCAGAATTTGGACATTTGAGCGCCCAATTCTAATAGACACATCACGGGGTTTTCGACCCCCTGAGCGTGTCTTTATTTTTTTATAAAACTTTCTTTCCCTGGACGGAGCAACCCATGTCATACGAGACCATCATCTTTGAAAAAAAGGGCCCGATCGGTGTTCTAACCCTGAACATTCCGAAGAAACTCAACGCAATCAATGGACAGCTCGAAAAGGAAGTAAACGCTGCCCTCGACATTGCTGAAAACGATGACGATGTCCGTGTCGTTCTACTGACCGGCGCCGGCCGCGCCTTTTGCGCTGGCTTCGACCTCGCCTACACGACGACGGCAGGCGATACCGACCTCGCCGAACTCCAGCGGGATCTGGTCGCCGACATGGATTTCATCATGCGCTTCTGGCGTTTCCCCAAGCCGACCATTGCAGCTGTTCACGGCTACGCGCTAGCGGGGGGATGTGAACTCGCCGTGGCATGCGACATCACTGTGGCCGACGAGAAGACCTTCTTCGGCGAACCGGAATTGCGCTTCGGCGCCGGAATCGTCGCCATGATCCTGCCCTGGGTCATGGGTCCCAAGCAGGCCAAGGAATTGATCCTTACCGGCAATGATCGAATCTCGGCCCAACGCGCGCTCGAAATGAATCTGATCAATCATGTCGCACCCGAGGGCGAGTACATGGAAGTCGCGATGAAGCTCGCCCGCGACATGGCATCGATGGACCCGGTCGCCATCCGTCTCCAGAAGATGGCAATCAACCGCGCCTACGAAATCATGGGCATGGACCAGGCGCTAAAGACCGCCAGCGACCTCGATGTCCTGATCGAGGGAATCGAATCTCCCGACAGCAAGATGTTCTCCGAGATTGCCACCAAGGACGGCATCAAAGCTGCGCTCAAGTGGCGCGACTCGAAGTTCGCCTAGGCGCTCCGGGACATTTCTGCACGGGTGTCCGCTCCTTTCCAGTTTACATCTTGGAAAGGAGCGGGGATTCTTTCCCCTGCGCGATTTACTCGGGCCTGATCAGGAAACCCGGTGTCGTTGACGCACTCCGTACCAAAAGCCGGATAGACCCATCAGTCCCACCAACACCAGCAGCGACCCCGGCGAAAACGACGGGACCGCGGGGGGGCTGCAGCCGACATAGACACAATTCTTGCTGATCTGAAAGCTGTCGAGGACGACACCGGCATTGCTGAGAAAGACAGCGTTGAGCTGAAGGTCATCCACGTCGAGGATCATCGATCCCAGGGTCAACGAGATGTTCGATGTCATGATCGGATGGTCGAAGGTTCCACCGGCCTGGGCGTCGATGGAGCATCCCATGACCGCGTAGACCGTTCCCCGGTGGCTCGTCGATCCAATTTCCTCAACAAGATAGGCACCATCTCCGAACGGATCGCCATCTCCTCCATCGACCGTGTGGCTCATTGCATCGAATGTGTTCGACAGTCCGTAGTGTCCTTCGATGAGAAAGGAACGCTCGTAGCTGTGGCTATGGCCCGCGAGAACGAGGTCGACTCCGTACTGTTCGAAGACAGGCGCAAAGTTCGTTCGCATCTCGATCATCCTGGTTTCCGTGTCGGAATCATGTGTACCCTTGCTATAGGGCGGATGATGAAAGTAGACGATGATCCAACGCTGATTGGTGTTGGCAAGGTCGGCCGTTAGCCAATTGTGCTGGGGGCCTCCAACGCTCCTGTCGGAGTCCGCCGAGTCCAGCACGACGAAGTGGATATTGGCGTAATCGAACGAGTAATAGGCCTCTGTACTGCTGGCAACACCTCCAGC
>JADFNE010000141.1 GCA_022563535.1 Myxococcales bacterium | reverse complement strand
CAGCCACCCGTAAGCGGGTTCTCGGCGACTCGTATGCAAGTCAGGCCTTGAACCAACCGATCAATGTATCGACTGACTGGGCTCTGCTCCGACCAGCAGTGCCGTGGTGTGCCGTCTGGAGTCGTGCGTGTGACGCTTTCACAGAAAACCGCCTTGATCGTTGCTCTTTTTGCAACGGCCAACGTCGCGATCGGATACTCGATTCATCGCAGCGTGGTGGCTCCGGAATTCGCCCGCCTCGAACAGCGAGAGGTCGAGAAGAATGTGAAGCGCGCCATCGAGGCCATTCGGCGCGAGGCGTTCCTTCTGGATGCCTTCGCCCACGATACCGCGAGCTGGGACGAAACCTATGAGTTCGCGAACTCTCGCAGCTCCGATTACTACCAGGCAAATCTCAGCCCCAGGGTTCTCAAGGCAAGTCTGGTCGCTTGGGTGATCGTCGTCGACTCATCCGGAGAGGTGATCTCGGGCCCGACTCGCGACGTTCAAACTGGAGACTTGCTGGAAATCCCAGAGCTCTCTAAGAAGCAATGGAGCAAATCGCATCCGCTCCTGCTCGGCGATACGAGTGTCAAGCCAATTGCCGGTGTCATGGCCACTAGTGGCGGTCCGATGCTGGTCGCCGCTCGCGATATTCTCACAAGCGTCGAGGGTGGCCCGTCACGCGGCCGGTTGATCATGGGCCGGAGGTTGGACGCGGCGCTCATCGAGGGGATCGGCGAGCGCACCCGTATCGACCTTGCCGCCTTGCCCCTCTCGGACACGTCTGTTCCGCCATCGGCGCGCGAAGCGTTGCTCCTCGATGACGCCGATCCATTGCACTCGATCTCCGAGCCAGATGACAAACGCCTCAATGTTTATACGCTCTTCAAGGACCTCGCGGGCGTTCCGGCATTCGTCCTTCGCGTAAGTCTCCCCCGCGAGATCACCCAGCGGGCTGCCTATGTCAATCGTCTGAGTCTCCTGTGGTTTCTAGCCCAGGGAGCGGCTCTCGGCCTTCTGGTCATGGTCCTGCTGCGTCGCACGGTCATCGCTCCACTCGGCGTTTTGACCCGCCAACTCGGCGTCATCCGAAGTACAAACGATCTCACGGTCGACGTATCCACGGAGCGAAACGATGAAATCGGCGAACTCAGTCGAGAATTCGGAAACATGCTCGAGCAGCTCGAAAGGCACATCGATGAGCGCCGGAAGAGCGAAGGCGCACTGCGTCACAGTGAGGAGCGTCTCCAGGAGGCGCAGCAGGTTGCTCAGGTCGGGAGTTGGGAAGTCGACCTGGCGAGCGGATCTTGGTGGTGGTCCGACGAATTGTTCCGGATTCACGGTAGAGAGAGGACCTCCGGTCCACCAACTCTGAAGGACATCTTATCGAGTGTCTACCCGGACGATCGAGATCGCGTGGGCGAGGCATTTCGCGCGCTGATTGAAGAAGAATCAGCTTCGAATGGAATCGAAGCCCGCTTTGTCGTCGCAAACGGTGATCTGCAACATCACGACGTGCTCTGGAACATCGAGAGTGACCCCGAAGGTCGACCGCTCCGCGCCTACGGAACCGTGAGCGACGTTACGGAACGCTACCGGTCCGAGGAGGCGCTGCGCCGTGCTGCCGCGGTCTTCGAGACCGCCAACGAGGCAATCGTCATCGCCGATCCCAGCGGAAATATCATAGACGTCAACTCTGCATTTTCGAGTATCACGGGGCGCGATCGCGATGACGTCATCGGGGGGAAAGCGGAAATCCTGAACTCGCAGCGCCATGATTTTTCCTTCTATCAGCGCATTGCCGCAGAAGTCGAGCAGTCGGGGAAGTGGGAAGGTGAAATCTGGATTCGCCACAAGGATTGCACCGCGATTCCCGTCTGGGCCTCGATCGGACGAACACTCGGGAGCGAGTTGTTCACCGAGCAGATCGTTGCGGTCTTCAATGACATGACGGAACGAAAGAACGCCGAAGGCGTCATCGCTCGCCAGGCCACCTACGACATGCTCACCGGTATTCCAAATCGCGCGCTGTTCATCGACCGACTTTCCCAGGAGACACTGCGCGCCGAGCGAAGTGGTCGAGGCGTCGCGCTGATCTTTATCGACTTGGATGAGTTCAAGAAGGTCAACGACACGCTCGGACATGCAGCGGGAGACGAAGTTCTCCAAATCGCGGCCGATCGAATTACGCAGAGTATCCGAAATGTCGACACGGTCGCGCGGGTTGGCGGAGATGAGTTCGCCGTGATCGCGCCAAAGCTCCAGGACGTCGTCGATGCCGAGCCGATCGCCCAGCGAATTCTCACGGCGATGGCAGTTCCGATGAAGGTGCAGGGGCAGGACATTCTGACGACCGCAAGTATCGGGATTGCGATCTTCCCAGCAGATTCCGAGGATGGCGAGGAGCTCCTTCGAGATGCGGACGTTGCGATGTATCGCAGCAAAAATAGCGGCGGAAATTCGATCGAGTTCTTCACTACGGAAATGAACGAACTAGCCACGAGGCGCATCAAGATCGAATCGCAGCTGCGGCATGCGCTCGATGTGGGAGAGTTCGAAGTTCATTACCAGCCGATCGTCTCGCTTCCCGAGCGTCGAATGGTCGGGGTCGAGGCACTCTTGCGCTGGCATAACGAAGAATTGGGAGTAGTGTCACCCGTTGAGTTCATTCCCGTGGCGGAGAGCACCGGCATCATTGTTCCTATCGGTGCCTGGATCTTGGAATCTGCCTGCCGGCAGGTCAAGGAATGGCAGGACGCCGGCTGGTCTGATCTGCGCGTCGCCGTAAATCTTTCTCCCCGAGAAGTGGATCGCGGTGATGCGGTCAAGTCGATTTCGGCGGCGCTCATCGCGAGCGGCCTGGCGGCTGAGCATCTCGAGATTGAAGTTACGGAGCGCGTGCTCCTGGACGACGTGGAGAAAGCTGAATCGGCATTCCGCGAAATCAAGAATCTCGGAGTTCGTCTCTGCATCGACGATTTTGGGACGGGCTATTCATCGCTGAGCTACTTGCGCAATTACCCGTTTGACGTGCTCAAAATCGATCGCGCGTTCGTTCACGATGCGACGCGACACGAGAGCGGTGTTTCGCTCTTGCGCGCGATTATCTCGATGGCCGATAGCCTTCATCTCGAAGTCGTCGCAGAGGGGGTCGAGACCGAAGAGCAATTCGACCTGCTGTGCGAATTGGGCTGTGGTTTTGCTCAGGGATTCTATTTCTGCGCGCCGCTCAGTGCTGCGAGAATCGGGATCGGCGGGCCCATCGTGGATCTCGATGCGGACCCATCGCACATCGGAGAAGGGCCGCAAGGTTGGCTTCGCGCATTGAATATTCGCGATGATTAGCGGCCGATATCGCATCCTGTTTGGCTCTGATCTCGCAGCAGCCGTCCACGAGCGTGAGAATTCCCGAAACTGACGCTTGTACCAAGTGCGGCTCTGGTGTTACACGGTGGAGTTTCCGGTCTCGCAGGAGTTGCGCGCGAGTTACCTATTTTCTGCGCACGCGTTTTCCCGAGCTACACCCCTCGGGGTACCTTCCAACTTCAGAACACCCTCCCATCAGTCGATTATCTCCAAGGCTCCACCTCTCTAAACGCGGAGCCAATAGGAGGCAAGAATGCCGAAGAAGTCATTTGTCGTTCGCAGCCACGAGGATGGTTGGATGGTCCAGCGCGAGGGCAAGAAGAGCCCCGAGAGCACGCACCGGAAGAAGGACGTCGCGGTGCGCCGGGGTCGTTCCCTGGCCAAGCGTGCGGGTGGCGTACTCAAGATCAAGGGAAAGAACGGGAAGATTCAGGCCAAGCGGAGCTACGCCGCCTAGCCTAGATCGAGCCCTTCATCGAGCCGGCCTCCGCCGGACGACGATCGAAGAACGAGGCCGGCGGGTCTCCCGGAAGCGGGCGACTCGGCCGGCCTTCGTCTCTGGAGCCCTCTGCGCTGAGCGGCTGCTCCGACCATGGAGGTTGAACTCACGTAACGGGGGCCCCGGGAAACCCGAGCGGTTCAAGGACCGCTTGGGGGAGGCCACACCGCGTAGCTCAGTGAATGCGCGAATGCGTCGCCGGTAGAGCACGCTCAGAAACACCGTTCCCGCGACGAGCATCAACCAGCTTGCGGACTCTGGCACTGGAGCCGGCGTCGGATCGAACGGGTCCAGCGGGGCCGTTCCCATCTACTCTGAATTCTGCACCCAGTGCCCGGGTGCCGTCTGTCGAGCTGGTGGAGCCCATCTCCCGCGGTGCCCGAATATTGCTTGCGATTCACCTCGCGCGGGCCACATAATTAGTGACAAGGATGGACGTAGGCGGCCCGCCTAAGAAGGCGGGCCTGGCCAGACCGGCCATCGACATCCAAGCCTCGGAGGGTTCACAAATGAAGGATCCGAGAAAGTTGCTGCCCGCAATCGGAGTGGCTCTGCTCGTAACAGGTTTATTGATGAGCGTGGCGCCAAGCGTCTGGTCGGCAACACTCGACTGGGAGTTCTACGACTTCTTCAACGTTCCCCCTGGAGAGTACTGGGACGCTCGAGCAGCGACCTACGGCGAGACGCCGATCGGCGCGGAGTGCTTCACTGCGTCTGCGATCAGTAATGGTCTGTGTTTTCCGAGCGATCCCAGTGTCCCGGATGTCGCCAGCT
>JADFNE010000140.1 GCA_022563535.1 Myxococcales bacterium | reverse complement strand
TTGTGCCCGTGGATCTCCGGCACATTTCCGTCGCGCTTCAAGCGACGAACGCTCGCGTGGTTCGAGTTCAGAATCTTCAGGCCAAATGCGGTTCGCGAGTCTCGGTTCTGTTTCATGGCGCGCAAACCTACACGAGACTCGTGCGGATTGCTGCCCAATTGAGATCAGGAATGAAGGAAGAGGCGGCATCCGGCGACTCTCCTCTGCGAAAGACGTTTGCATCTTGCGCAGAGGGGGAGCAACCGGATCGCGGTGTTACCCAGCTAGACAGGGTCTAGAGCTTGGATCCTTAGAAGAGAAACTTGAACCCGATAGTCATGTTATTGGTGACACCTGAATCGGAATCAATAAGCACCGTA
Source organism: Myxococcales bacterium (assembly GCA_022563535.1). NCBI lineage: Bacteria > Pseudomonadati > Myxococcota > Myxococcia > Myxococcales > Myxococcales bacterium. The sequence goes on along the minus strand of JADFNE010000140.1, from coordinate 4,400 downwards.
TCCTCGAGTTGAATCGCGGCGTTGGGTGCAAAGTAGAATTCTGCGCCAAACTTTGGACCAATCACAAAAAGCGTGTCACTCTGGGTACCCAAACCGGAGGTTCTAGTTTGGATAAAGGTGATACCAGCCACGGCCCCTGCGAAAAGCAGAATATTTTCCTCGGGGCCCATGAAGTTCGAGTTGATTCGAAACTGACCAGTCGGAGTAACGGCATAAACGTCTGCGAAATCGTTGTACGATGCAAGTATGGAAAATCCTCCGCCGTATTCCCATCGCGCATTCGGCGTGGTCCTGGTTATTGTAGTCCCGAGGAGTACCGTGTCTGAATCACCTCCCTTGTCTGGGCGACTGGAAATCACACTGAAGACTCCCGTGATTGCGGTCCTGCCCGCAATTTCGATTGCACCCTGGGCACTCGCCTGGGGCGCGAAGGCAATCGCCATCGCGATCGCGACGAACGTGCTCATCCATACTCTAGTCATTGCTCGTGTATCTCCATATTGGATCCAGTCGACACCAGACCTCCCCATGAGGACGGTTGTATCGCTTGGATTTCAGACCGTGGGGCAGGGATCTAGCGGTTGAGCATTTTGAAGGCGATTTCACCCTCTCCTTCCAATCTGCCCGATTGAGGGGTTTGCCGTGCATGGGAGTCTTCGGTCACCCGCGGCGTCACATAAGTGCCAATTTCACTAGCGGTGACATAGCCGTCATTGTTTAGATCGGCTTCGCCTGAAAGCGCTTCGATAAAGCGCGTCGTAAAGAGACCGCGCCCCTCTCGTTCCAGTACTTCTTCACCTTCTCCACCTGCGGTCACCATCTGGACCGAGCGCAGGCTCGTTACCTTGTCGATGTAATTGAGAGAGGTTTTCTTCACCACGCCAATACCGCGGGTAAAACCGAGTCCCGAGTAACAGGAGTCCATCGCGTAGTAGACATGCTTCGCCGGCAGCCTATTGGTCAGCTCCCGCAGCTGACGCATTGGAATACCGGTAGAAAATACTCGCTGTGGGTCGCCATCGACGGGAATGATGTAGCCGCGTTTTTCGCCAGCCGGCCCAGGCAACGTCTCGGTCTGGCCGTGACCGGCGAAAAAAATCATCACCAAGTCATTCTCCGAAGCGTGCGATTGAAGTTCCGTTCCCAGAAGGTGCAGGATCCCGTTGCGGGTGGCCTGTTTGTCGTAGAGTTCCAACACGGGATCGAAACCCAGCTTCTTGAGCTGAGCCGCCACCCTGCGCGCGTCGGGTTTTGCTCCGGACAGCGGGGGCCAGCGGTCGTAGTCGTTGATGCCAATCACCGCGGCGATGCGGCCGGTGTAGCCGGGCTTGTAGTGCTTCGGTGGCTTGATCTCGAATACACGCGACGCCGAATCTCGTGATCCACCCCACCCGGTATCCTCGTTCCGGGTCCGTCGCGCCGCAGTCCTCAGGATGGCAACCACATCGCTGTGGCGTCCATTGCGAGCGTGCTTGATGGCGAGGAGACCCTGGGAACTCTCGACGGTGGGATCGGCACCGTGGTCGATTAAATAACCGACGACGTCTGCATGACCGAACGCGCTGGCATTGATCAGGGCGGTGTCGCCGTCGTATTCTGCTTGATTGACATCGGCCCCGGCTTCCACGAGCAGCTTCACGATTGCGAAGTGCCCGCTGGCGGCGGCCTGATGCAGTGCCGTCACTCCGTCGTCGTCGCCTTCATTCGGATCGCCACCCTCGGCGAGCAGACGCGCAACCGTCGACGCGTCACCTTTCCCGGCGGCCTTTCCCAGCACCGTGTCGGCAGCCGCGCCCGCAGCCATGCCCGCAGCAATGGACAGGACCATCCCGAGCAGAAAAAAGCGGAGAAGTAGAGACATCGAATTACTGGCTCCCCATTCCGAACGCGACTTCACCGGCGCCGCTCATGCGACCGTACACCGGGGTTTGGCGACTCTTGGTTGCAAGCCTCACTTGATCCGAAACGAACCAACCAATCTCCGACGCGGTCACAACTTTATCCCCGTTGCGGTCGGCTTCGCCGCGCATGCCCTGCAACAGATAAGTGGTAAAGACGCCGCGGCCGCCTTGCTCGATCGCCTGCTGGCCTTCCGTCCCGGCGGTCAGCATCTGAACGGCCTGGATGCGCTGACTGGGGGTATTGGGCCGTCCCTGTCCCCGAGACACCGCGAGACTGCCGGAATAGCAGGCGTCAATGGCGTAGTACACGTGCTTTGCGGGCAGTCGATTGGAAAGGTCGCGAATCGTCTCCATTGAGATGCCAGTGGTATAGGCGTCTTCGGTGGTTCCATCAGTGGGAACCAGATATCCCCGCTTTTCACCGTTCGGCAGGGTTTCGGTGGTTCCATGTCCCGCAAAGAAGATGAACGCGAGGTCGTTCGCCGTGGTCTTTCGCTGGAGTTGGTTGCCGAGCAGATCGAGGATGGATTCGCGTGTCGCATCTTCGTCGTAGAGTTCGAGCACCTCGTCGAAACCCAATGCCCTGAGCATGTCGCCGGTAGCCTTGGCGTCCCTCGCCGCACCTTCGAGATTGCTCAGATGGGTGTAGCGGCTGATCCCGACCACGGCCGCGATGCGACGCCCATAGTCTGCAGTGAATACAATCGACTCCGGTGGAGCCGAGCCCCCGGGCTGCATGCGCTGCCCTTTGCGGTCGCGCGTCGCCTTGGTGATATAGGCGGCGATCTCCTTGTGCCCCTTCTGCTGCGCTTGCTTCACCGCGTCCCGCGCCGGAAGCTTCGCGCCCAACTCGATCAATGTCTTGACCGCTTCGAGTTCCCCCGCGCGAGCAGCCTTCATCATCGGGGTGCTGGGCGTGGGCCCGCGGCGGATCAAACTCGCACCGCTCCCGTTGGCGAGCAGGTTGCCCGAACCCCGGGGCGCATTTACAGCATCGATGTTGGCGCCGTAGGTGACGAGCACGCGAATGACTTCGACGTGCCCCTCGTAGCTGGCAATGTGGAGCGGGGTCGAGCCAAAGCCGTTTTCGGAATCGACGTCCGCCCCGGCTTGTGCGAGCGCTTCGACGACATCGGCGTGCCCCTTCGATGCCGCATGATAAATAGGCGTATTGCCCCGGGAATCTGGTTTGTCGAGATCCGCGCCGGCGGCGATCAAGGCTTCGACCTTCGCTAGATCGCCCTTCTTTGCCGACCGGGCGAGCGAAGCCGCAGTACTCGGAGTCGCCAACCACATCGACAGGGCTAGCAGCGCGGGGAGGAGTCGCAGCACGGAGGTGAGTGGAGCTGGAGTCTGACGCACGTTCGATCGGCTCGAGCCGAACCACTTCACTACGAATCCCCCACCCCCTGGAGATCCGCAAATTTTAGTCGCTGCAGCGCAAGGACTTCATTGCAGACCTCGAGTGAGAAGGAGTCTGCTCAGTCAATAGCAGGTCGTCAATGGGTTTCGCGACGAGCGAAGAACTTTCGATGCCCTTGGCTGAATGGGTGCGACTAGAAGGACAGTCGAAGCCCGCCGTGTAGGGTCACGCCGCCGAGGTTCTCCACTTTGAGTTCTTCATCCCCCACCCCCTGTATCTGACTGAACTGGGCGACGTACCCCAAGCGCGCTTCGCTGTACACAGACAGCGCTGGGGTCGGTGGAATTGTGATGTCCAAGCCGACTACCGCCTGTATTCCGATGCCCCCGCCAACCGAAGGCACCGATGCGCTCGCTCCTGGAAACCTCGCCTCAAGGGCGGCCTCGACCTTGTCAGTGTCAAAGGTGTTGATCCCGAATCCCAATCCAATTCCAAAGTACGGGGTGAACAGAGAATTGACCACGATGTCGATTCGATAGATGGCACGGATGTTGTAAGTCTTGAGAGCGAGATTTTCGACATTGAATAGTTCACCGTCAAACTCTCTGTACTCGAATTCGGCACCAATGTAGTGACGCGTACCAAGTTTGTGCGCGTACTGGAAAGCGAATGAAGTGCCGCTGTCACCCTTGGATGGGCTGAACAACCCGCCCCCCGCGCCGATGTGGTTCCGATTTTCGGCGAATGCGGTACTCGAGAGACATACGAAAATCAGGACAGCCAATCGGGCAAGACCTGTAATATCCAGATGGATCCCGCGCATCTAAATCTCCAGTTTAGATGTTTTACTCGGTACGGTCTTCCGGGGCTCGATCATCATATTGCTTCGGTTTACGAGAATCAAAAAAATGTTCAACGTTTGAAGATGAGCGAGGTGTTGACGCCACCGAAAGCAAAGTTGTTGCTCATCACATATTGGGTGTCGATCTCGCGCGGGCAATCTTTGATGTAATCGAGTTCGCCGCAGTTCGGGTCTATATTGTCGAGATTCAAATTTTCAGAGAACCAGCCCTCGCGCATCATCTCGATGCTGAGCCACGCCTCCAGGGCTCCGCAGGCTCCCAAGGTATGGCCCA
>JADFNE010000139.1 GCA_022563535.1 Myxococcales bacterium | reverse complement strand
CGGCCTTCTCCATCGACACGTCGGAGCGTTTATTGTCCTCTTCGCGCGTGCCCCCCCCACCCGACGCGCTGATCGGGGACGCCGCGCCGATGCTGGTGCCCGGTGCCATGGCTGCGATGTGGCCAGCCAGTGTGATGAAGGTTCCCGCGGAAGCCGCCCAGGCTCCCTTGGGCGAAACGAACACGACCACCGGAACTTTGGCATTGAGCATCGCCTGAATGATGTCTTTCGTAGAGCTGAGCAGACCGCCCGGCGTATCGAGCTCGAGGAGCAGCATTTCAGCACCGTCGGATTCGCTCTGCTGGATCGCGCCCTGGAGATAGTCGGAAGACGCCGGATTGATCGAACCGTCGATCGTAATGACGTTGATGTGGCGGGCCGTGGCGCTACCGGCGAACAGCGCGAGCAGCCCAAGCCAGATCAACCCGGTCCGCAGTGAGGGAATCAACCTGCGCGGCATCATTCGTGCACCCCTATAGACTTCGCGATCCGGTCGAACAGCTGCGCGGCTACTTCTCTCTTGGGTAGGGACGGAAGTTCTTCGATCTGGCCGTCGGCCCGGACGAAAACCACGGCATTGTTGTCGACGTCGAAGCCCGAGGTCTGGCTGCTGATATCGTTCGCGACCAGGAGATCGCAGCCCTTGCGGGCGATCTTTCGGCGCGCGGAGGCCACCAGATCGTGGCTCTCCGCGGCAAATCCGATCACGATGCGATCGCCCTTCCTCTGGCACAGCTCCGCGAGGATATCCGGGTTGCGGGTCAACTCGAGCGTCAAACCCGAATCATCGGCGAGATCTTCTTTCTTGATCTTCAACTCGCGGGGCTGGGCTGCGCGAAAGTCAGCAACCGCCGCGGCCATGACGGTGATGGTCGATCTGTCAAATTCGGCAAAAATCGCATCGCGCATCTCGAGAGCGGTCAAGACATCGATCCGACGAACCCCGGGTGGGGTGGCTAGCGGAGTCGGGCCCGCCACCAGGACGACTTCGGCACCGCGGCAGGCCGCCTCGGCGGCGACCGCAAAACCCATCTTGCCCGATGACCGATTGCCCAGGTACCGAACGCTGTCGATCGGTTCGCGCGTACCACCAGCGCTGACCAGAACCACCTCACCTTCGAGATCGCGGGATCCGAGCAACAACTCGGCCTCCGCAGCGATCGCCTCAGGTTGCGACATTCGGCCGGCGCCCTCCCAACCACATGCGAGTTCGCCGACTTCGGGGCCGATCGTGTGAATACCGCGCTGCCGGAGAATCTCCATGTTGCTGCGCGTAGCCGGATGCTCCCACATGTTCACATTCATCGCGGGTGCTACGAGAACCGGCGCTCGCGTTGCGAGCAGCACCGCGGACACGAGGTCATCCGCGAGTCCGCCCGTCAGCTTCGCGAGGGTGTTGGCGGTGGCCGGCGCGAGAATCACGAGTTCTGCCCAGTCCGCCAGCGAAATGTGGTCAATCTCTCCCTCCTGGGAGGCGTCGAAAAGGTCCGTCCGCACCGTTTCGCCGGTGAGCGTCTGGAGAACCAGGGGGGCGACGAACTCTTGGGCTTTCGGTGTCATCGCACAGCGGACGCAAGCGCCCGCCCGGCGCAGGATCCGGATCAGCTCCGGAACCTTGTACGCCGCGATACCACCAGTGACTGCGACCAGGATACGCCGCTGTTCCATGGGCAAGGCCTTGGGAATTTCCTTTATTGGTTGCGAGGTTAACGGAACCCTGCCCAAGGAACAACGAACCCGTGGAGAGGGCGGATCCGGGTCGGATCAGCGATTCAACCCAGCTTCGCCCGCCCCAGCTTCTCGTGAAGCGCCTTGGCGACGACCGCCGGGACGAACGCGTCCACGGATCGGCCGAGTCGGACGAGTTCTTTGAGCCGAGAGGAACTGACGTAGAGGTATTGCTGGCTGGACATCATGAATATCGTCTCGACTTCGGGGTAGAGATGCTTGTTCATCAACGCCATCTCGAATTCGTACTCGAAATCCGACATCGCCCGGAGGCCGCGGATGATGACCTTGGCTCCGATTTCCATCGCGAAGTCGACCGTCAGGTTATGAAAGTCGGTCACATCGACTCGCGGCTCATCGCCGAACAAGGATTGGAGCATCGCGAGTCGCTCGTCTTTGCTAAACGTGCCTTGCTTCTCGGTGTTGAAGGCCACGGCAACCACGAGTCGATCGAAGACTGCAAGCGCCCGCTCCACCACGTCCAGATGGCCGTTGGTGATCGGATCGAAGCTGGCGGGAAACAGCGCAACAGTCTCTTGGCGCTCTCGATTGGCCATACGGTCGTCCCGCCCTCTTTGTCCTATTCGGTCTGCCCGGCGACGAACCGGGCTACGACCGTGTCGCCGTAGCGCCGCTCATCGACTGCAGCCAATCCTTCCACCTGCGGCGAAGGATGACGTTTGTCGCGCTCGAGCACTAGCATAGCGCCGGGAGACAGAACCGCGGCGCCGACCAGGGCCTCGAAGGCCCGCGTCGGCTCTTCGGATGCGTAGGGCGGGTCGACCAGTACGAGGTCGAAGCGCTCCTTCGCGCGCCCGAGGCGGCGCACGACTGCCGGCACATCTCCGGGAGCGACCGACGCGATCGGGTCAATTCCAAGTGCTTCCAGGTTCGCCCGCAACACCACCAAGGTCCGAGCTTCCCTCTCCACAAAGGTCACCTCCACCGCGCCGCGAGAGATCGCCTCGATCCCAAGCGCACCACTCCCCGCGTAGAGGTCGAGCACGCGCGCACCTTCCAGGCTGCCGAGGCGGCCAAAGAGGGCTTCACGTACCCGATCGGATGTCGGTCGAACCTCACCCCCGGGAGCCCGAAAGCGTCGGCCCGACAAACTCCCCCCGATCACCCGGAGACGATGATCCGCGCCGCGCACGCCAGCGTCTCGATGTGCAAATGAATTGGCCAACACACTAGATTGACTCGAGGGTTGGGGAAAACACCGATCACGAACCTACACTCCATAGTGAATCTAGGTAAAACCACTAGCTTTGGTTCCCTTTTCCACGTAATCGCGACGATCCGAGGGCGGAGTCAAGAATCATTCGACATCACAGGTTCGTCAACGAGCCGTGTCGCTCGAGTTTCAGTCAAAAACGAAGGTCTTGCCCTTGCGATTGCCCATACCTGAACCTACACTTCGCCGCCTCGCGGGTGACGCGAATTTGTGATGTCGCTCAGCGGACTTCAAAACCAACGCGCTTATCTCGAGTTCAGTCGGAAGCAAGGTACAAGAAAAAGGAACACGCAACAAAAACGCCGGCTGCGACTAGACGATGAGAGTTACGGCTGTCACCCGACGGATGGGGGGCCGCAGCCGTAGAGCGCAAACCAGGAGAATCAAGGATATGGCAACAGCTGCAGTTGGACGCCTCAAGCGGAAGCTTCCCGAAAGACTTGCGACCGTTCGCGGAGATCGTTCACAGCGACAATTCGCGCGTGATCTCGGCGTGTTTCAGCAAAACGTCAACCGATACGAGAGTGGGACGACACCCCACACGGACTTCCTGATCACGCTAGCTCTCAAGGAGAACATCTCGGTCGACTGGCTGCTCTTGGGCAAAGGTAAAATGCGAAAGCGCTAGCCGATCTGAGTCAAATCGCGACAAATAGGGCCCGGCCATTTGGCTGGGCCCTTTTGTCAAACCAACCCACGCCATTACGTCTCCTGCGCATCGCAGGCCGCAACAATCGGATCACAGGCTCTCGCTGTAGCCAAATGGGAAAAAAAATTCCCACACCCGGCAGTGCCCGGGGGCTTCCCCAACACGAGTTTGATGCGCAAACGACACGCTATACGACCGATTTTCCTGGGGTCGGTTGAACCGATTCTTTCCGGGGCACGCTTCTTGCTCAATTGACCTTCGATCCGCAATTTGAGCGGAAAAGAGCGTTTTGGGCAGAACTGAGCAGGGAGTTCAGGTGTACATACTCGCAATTGCCACATTGGCCCTTTCGGCCGCAGACCACTGGACCACCTACCTGTGTCTACGCCAACCCGTATCGGGCTGGCAGGTCACGGAGGCCAACCCGATCTCGGATTGGCTCTTCCAATCCATCGGGCTCGTCCCGGGCCTCCTCGTCGACAGCGTCGTGACAGTTTTCGCGGTGGCCTTCCTGCTGACGACGCGCCGCCTGCCCAAACTCGCAAAGAAGGCCTTCTTCGGCCTCGTGGTCGCCACTACCGGCTACGCGGTCCTCAACAACTACAAGGCGATCGACGCGCTCGGCATCTCGCCCCTAGGCATCGGCTAACTGCCATGATCCGCAGATTGCTCGCATCGCTGTCGTGCCTCGCCATTGGAACACTTTCTTGCGGCCACTTTTCGGCGCCGCTGTTGCACGATCCGCCTCCGGTGTCCCTTGCATCGCCAGCATCTGGCGCCGCAGAAAGCCCGACCGACCCGACGATCGAGCGCGCCATCCGTTATCTGAATGAGCGCCGTTCGGGACTCAGCGAAGCGGAAATAGAGCAAGTCGCGGCCACGATCGTGCGCGATGCTGACATGCGTGGAATCGACCCGAATCTCGTGATCGCGGTGATCCACATCGAAAGCCGCGGCAACACTTATGCGCTGTCGACGGTCGGCGCCATGGGGATGATGCAGATCATGCCCTCAACCGGTGAAGAACTCGCCGCACGGCTCGATATTCCGTGGCGCGGATCGCAGACTCCCTTCGATCCGGTGTTGAACGTTCGGATGGGCATCGCCTATCTCAAGCAACTCGAAAGCCGCTACGGGAGCATGAAGACGCGGCTCGCAGCCTACAACTGGGGGCCGGGC
>JADFNE010000138.1 GCA_022563535.1 Myxococcales bacterium | reverse complement strand
CGTCTACTACAACACGATCCTGGGACGGATCGACCTACAAACCGGTAAGATCACCGGCAAGTGAGAAGGTGTAAACCATGTGCGTGGACTTTTGTTAACCATCTGCCCGACCGTTCACCCTCTTAATTAACCTATCCGCCGACCCGGATCGAGACAATCATCTCATCTACTCGGCCATTTGACGGAATGTCTGTTATCGGAAAATTCGAAAACCCTCGTTGAATCCCCTATCCCCCTCCGCACGCCGGGCCCGCGAAAACGCTTGGTTCTCAGTCGGCAACTCGTTCGCCCGCGGTAAGCGCCTCCCACAGCGCCTCGGCGATCAACGCGGCGATGCCAAACCCGATCGGAGGATTCCCATCGCGGCGGTAACGAAGAGCAGGACGAGCAGGACCCGGCCCGAATCTGAGATGGCGGGCAGGTCAACGCCACCGCAGAACTCGATCGGATCGTGGGCGCATCCGAGCATCGCGTCGCAGCTGTCGACCGTGCACGGATCTGCGTCGTCGCAGTCGGAGTCGTCCTGGCACTCGACTACTGCGCCGCCCGCCGCCAGGGCGTCTACGATTCCGGCTCCCGAATCTCGGTCGACGCCGACTTGCTCGATATCGAGGGCGGTGCTGTCGAGAGCGCTTCGGATCTCCGACGCGCTCGCCGCGCCGTTGACCTCGAGCAGAAGTGCCGTGATTGCTGCGGCGTGCGGTGCGGCGGCCGACGTGCCGCAGAAGGTCGAGAAGCTGGGCGTAGCAGTGCTCACGCAGTCCGCGGCGGTGAGATCGGGTTTCTGGCGAAGCTCCCCGCCTGTCGAGCCGTAGACGCCCGGCGTGATATCGCTGCCGTCGGCTTCGTAGAAGACCCGCCGAGGCCCATCAGAGCTGTAGGTCTGTACAGACTCGCTCCCGTCGAACGCACCGATTGCATCTCGTACGTCCACGGCCGCTACGCTGAAGGCGTCTCGCGCGGCGGAGTGGCCGGCGGTCTGTCCGTCGGTCGCGAACTCGAGCTGCCCGCGGTTCGCGTTCAAGTGGAGGAAGCGGTCAGAACCTGCGCTCTTTCGCACGATCAAGAGCTTCTTCCGCTTGTCATTCTGGGCAGCGCCGATGATCTCGAAAGGATCATCGTTGCCGTCCTGTATGGTCGTCGAGGCTGCGAAGACAACCGTCTCCGCCTTGTTCACGAGATACAGGTCGTAGTCGTTCGCCGAACTGCCCAGCGCGTCGGACCAGTGCAACGTGTAAACGGAGGGGGACGCCAACGTGATCTCGTTGAAGACGCCCGCCCCCAAAGTCGTGCGCGGCGTCGGTACCGCCTACAGGGCTGGCCGCCGCGCTGAAGTCCCCTTCCCAGACACCAGACGTGCCGTCGTTCAGGTTTCCTGCGTTACCCGCGGAGGAGAAGTACTCGGCGCCAGCCGCCGTCACCGTGTTGACCGCTTCGGCCACGTTGTCGTCCTGGAAGACACCTTCGGCGAAGTAACCGACGTCGTCGACGATCACGTCGGCACCCGCCACCTGGAGCGCCTCGATGTTGTCCGCGAAGGAGGCCTGACTGATGAAAGCGGTCGCGAAAATGAGGTCCGCCCCGGGCGCAAGATCGTGGATGATCTCGAGCATCGCGGTCCCCTCGCTGCCGGAGCCCGCCTGGCCGGAGAGGACCGTCACGCCTGGCGGAAGGTCGCCACTAGCCTGGAGGGAGGCCAGCGAGTCGACACCGTCCGACAGCACCCCAATGGAGATGCCCGTACCATCCACCCCGAAGCTCGCGCGCAGCTGATCGGCGCGGTGAGCTGTATCTCCTTCGGAGGTGTCAAGCTTGCGGGTGAAAGCTCGGTCCGCCGGAGAGATGGCGTCCACCGCGACCAGTTCGGCGAGAGAGCGGAGCTGGGCGATGGGAAGGCGCGCCCGCACTGAACGAAGATGCGCCGACGAGTGGATTACCGTTCCCCCGAGATCCGCGATGCGCTGTACGAGCTGTGTTGTGACGTCTGCCCGGATGTCGACGAGCGTCGATCCATCGGGCGCGATCTCGACGAGCGTGCGCAGCGTGGCGATCCCTCGCGCGATCGGGACACCTCGGCGCATGCGCTCGGCATGCAAGAGGTGGGAGCTGATCTTGCGTTCGGCGGGGGTGCGCGCCGCCTTCTCCTCGTACAGCGCGCGGATCTGGTCGACCAGTGCAGCGGGGATCCCCGTCGTCTGCGCTTGCACCTCGTGGACACCGGCCAACCAGAGCACGATTAGCAGGAACGCCATGCCTCGGCTGACTCGCGAAATACCCGTTTCTGCCATCAATATCGCTACGCCTCAACTTCGCAGAGGTTATCCCCTTCCAGCGCGAACAACGAAGAATGCCCTTCACCGGCGACATGGATATTCATTCGCAATAGAAACTGTAAGAGAGAAATTTCGGCAAAGCACGTTCACCTAGCGTCTCCTGTTTCGCCAGGACGCCCCGTTCCGGGCCTTCTACTTTGTCGCCATTTGTGGTCCAATCGGGCTAGATCGACAATCGGGATTCTCTCGCGAAGCAGTTCGGGTGATTCGTTGCACAGACAATTCGCAGCTCTGGGCCTGGTGATTCTGACGCTTCTCCCTGCGTGGTCGGGCGAGTCAAAGGCGGATCCGTGGCCTGGAGACACCGGCACGGAGATCGGCAACGTGGGCTCTCCCGGTGGGCTGCCCGCAGGCTACGAACCCAGCGGCGCTGTCTGGCATGAGCGGCTCGAGGTACTGCTGGTCGTCAGCGACGAGGGAAGCGTGAGCCGAATGGATGCGGACGGTCAGAACGTCACCACCTGGACGCCGGGCGGGGACCTCGAGGCCATCGCAATTGCAGATCCCCAGTCCGACCTGGTCTATCTCGGCAACGAACACCCGGATTCAATTCACGAGTTCGACCTCTCGACCGGAGCGCTCACCGGCAATTCGTGGGACCTGACGCCGTGGATGACAGGCCCGGGAAGTCCCGGGCTCGAAGGCCTCACGGTTGTGAATGGGTTGTTCTATGCGGGGCACCAACGCGAGGGAAACATCTACGTTTTTCGATTGCTCAACGGTGGGGGGGTCGAACTGATCGATGTGTTCGCCGCCCCGGCCGAGCGCGACGACGTGTCGGGCCTTCACTATGATGATTCCACACAGACGCTCTATGCCATCCATGACGACTTCGACGTCATCGTCGAGATGAATCCAGACGGAACGTTCATCCGCGAGTTCGATCTTCCAGGCGAAAACCAAGAGGGCATCGCTCTGGTCCCCGACTGCGGCGCGGCCACGTCCAGACTATTCGTCAGTGAAGACTCTCAAGCTTTATGGCGATATGAGTTCTATCCAGCTGCGTGCGTAAGCCCGCCCGCGATCCCCGCCCTATCCTGGCCGGGCGTGAGTGTGCTCATCGGCCTTCTGGTTGCGTCATCGATCGCCGCCGTGCCCCGTTTTACTCGGAAAGTCTAGACATGGGTGCGCCACCGAGAGGATTCGCGAGCAGCCCTTGGCTGCGATGAAACAAGCGCCGAAGGCGCCGCATAACCTCTGACCTACGGTTTAGGAAACCGCTTAGGAGTGTTTTACTCAGTTTGACTGAGTTGCTATGAGTTTGAATATGTTGAGGAAATTGGGATTCGAGTTTGATCCAGTTTGAGTGGTTTTGAGCCACTTCGACCTTTTTCGCACACTTTTCGCACACCACAGATGTGTGTCACCCCACTCCGATCGAGATTTCGGGCTGGGGCGCCCTGCCCACTCCCGGCTGATTGGTCGGGGATTGCGAGCGCCCCTCTCCCGCAGTTCTGCGTCGGTGACTCCAAGCCCTGCGCTCCTAGCGGATTCGAACGCATGACCCTCAGCTTGGGAAGCTTGTGTAGTAACTTGAATTCCGCCCTACTTCCGGCCACTTACAAATAATCCTGGGACGGCGAAAGTGGCTGGAATGGACTGCGCTTGACTAGGCTGCCCAACAGCAAACGCCACCCCGCGACATCAGCACCCCATGGTTGCCGCCGGCCTGGCCGCAGCTGAGATTGGTTGCGGTTGGCTGGTGCTGGCCCTGCTGCTGGCTGTCATGGCTGGGGCTGCGCTGGACTAGCTGGGATGAGGCGGCGGCAAAATGAACCGCGCTACTCGTCGGTGACCAAGATCGCCCTTCCAGTCACGCCCTTCGTATCTGAATCTCCGGGGTAGTAGACCCCTCCACTGTAAAATCCCGAGGTGCCCGACTGGCTCGACGTGCTGAGCAGTAGGACGCCGTTCGCCCCGATCCTCGCGGCTTGCCTCTTGAGTTCGTGTATCGCTCGGTCTACCGCTCCCTGCGAAGTGAACTCCACGTCGCTCGATGCTTCGACAAGTCCGATTGTTTCGTACTTCGAAGGCGGGTCCAGATAGACCTTCACCTGACTGGGGTCGATGGGCGCTCTCGCCTCGCCAGTCACAACAGCCGACCCCGACGCACAGCCAGAAATCGAGGCGAGGAGCGCGAAAACAAGGAGGATCACGTTCACTTCTGCTTCCCCTCTTTCCCGATCGAGAACCGGCGACCGCCGCCCAATAGATCGGTATCAACCGCCCAGCAACAACGCTGACCGGCCCCGACCCTGCCGCCACGATTGTATCACCCGGCGATCGGCTGCCATCGGGCCATTACAGCCCGTCCGATGTGCAGCTCTGCGCCTTGCCTTGGATATCTGTTAGAGCGACCATTCATCGTACTGGTGATGCCGAATCTGATCGAAATAAGAAGTAGAACGAGCAGGCATAAACGTGGCCACTGAAGATACCACCATAGAAAGTGCGCTCCTCAATTCGATCGCCGACAACAATCTAAAATCGCTTGCAGTGGACGGAACCGAACTTCTGCTCGATTCAATGCTTGACGACGGAGTATTGAAGGACATCCCCGTAATTGGAGTTCTGGCGCGACTCAGATCCGCAGGGGTTCACGTTCGCGATGCGCTATTCGCAAA
>JADFNE010000137.1 GCA_022563535.1 Myxococcales bacterium | reverse complement strand
AACGCAAGACATTGGGAGAAAAGCCCAGCGATAAATTTCGTTCGCGTGGGTTCGGTTTCTTGGGAAATCCGCGTAGTCATACACACGTACGCGGCGCAGAGATGGGCGACTTTCTTGTACGCGCTCCAAGCGGCCATTAGATCCTTGCGATTGGTCGGGAATTGCGATCCTTTCACAAAACACTCCATCAGGAAGACCGCCTTATTGACGCTGGCACCACCTCGAATTTCGGGATGATGCTGGGCAATTGCCATGATCAGATACAACACGGTTCCGGCGGCACGCCAACGTGCATCAACGTTCTCGAGGATAGTCCTAAATGCCTCCACACCCGGGGCAGCTGCAACCGACCCGTATCCACCGTGCGCCCGAAATTCGGACTCAAAACTATCGGATCTGACTTGCGATCGTGCCGCTTCGAAATCCGCTTCCAGCTCGACCAGGGGATCATCCGGGTCTTCAACGAGATGCAAATTGTCAAGCCAGTCGATCGCCCTCGCTGTCACCGTGGCCAAGAATTGTTCCCGCCTGGCTTCATCCGTCGGCCACGCCATGCACGCGAGCAACCGATAGCCGGCAAACGCGCGTTCCGTGGAACTCCGCCCTGAGGTGGAAAGATCAACGTCAGCAATGTTACCTAGATCTAGGTCCGGCATTGGCTCCCCCAAAATCGAGAATCGCAGTCACGATGGAAATTCGATGACGGGTTGCGTAAGGGGCTGATCCTGCGGAGGCAGGCCGAAGCAGCTTTATACTCCGCCTGACAAAGCCCGGATGCCGTCGAGAACTACGCGCGTCGCCACACAATCGTCCTCGTTGTAATCAAGGATGCGTCGTTTCACTGAGGGGTCGCCCGTTCGAATCCAGCGGTCAAACCACTCGATCGAAGCGGCACCCGAAGGGTGCGTATCCCGCCAGTTGAAGCCGAGGAATTTGGCAAGCGTCTTGATGGAGTGATCCCGGGTCGGCCACTCGGTGGCCTTCTTCACAACATCGAAATAGAGGTCCACCGACTGGCTCGGATGGAACAGATCCTCGATGTCGTCGGCGGTGCAGACCGAGGGGTACTTCGACTGCAGCTGGCGCCAGATCGTGCGCTCATATTTTGAGTAGTAGTAGACGACACAGGGCTGGTGATCGCCGATGTATCGCCACGCCTCGGCGAAGGCGCGCTCCTCTTCTTCGCGGCTCACCGCGTCGGTGAAAAAAGCGACGTACCGCTCGGTCGTATTGTCTCCACCGCGGCGGCGGACGAAGCCGTGCAGGTAACAGAAGTCGCGCATCGGATCGACCTCGATGTCGAAGAAGAGCTCGGTCTCGGAGCTCGGCAGGCTGACCGGTGCCGTGAGGTAGGGCCCGGCGCCCTTCGTCTTGTTGAGCTTGGCGCGTGCCTGCAGCTTGCGCAGCGTGCCGGGCCCGATGCCCTTGAACGCGGTCTTCTTTCCCGAAATAAACCCGTCGACGTTGGTCGTCGCGAGATTGGATACAGTGGGAATTCGGTCGACCATGACGTCGCGTTTCGCCCGGCCGAGTTCGGGCAGCAGCGTCAGATCATCGGCCGATTCGAGGTCTGCTACGCAGGCTGTGTACCAGTGACAAAGCTTGCAGGCTCCACAATACGCCGGGTCGCTCCGCTCGGTTTGCGCGACGATGCGCTGCGCCTGGGCCAGCGCGTCCTGGTAGATCTGCCATATCGTCGTTGGGTTCCGCTTGCCCTGCGGTTCCTCGAGATCGTAGGTGACCTCCTCCCCGTGAATATCCCACACGAATGGCCGTCTCGAACCGGCCAGGCCTCTGCGCTCGAGGATGTCCGTGTAGAGGGCGAGCTGCACACCGTAGTGCTTCTTCAGTTTCGCGTCGTCGTCCTGGCCTTCCTCCCCCGAACCGGACTTTATGTCCCCCGCCACGTAGCCAGAGCCCTCCCGCCGCAGCAGGTCTGGATCTCCGAGAAGATCGTCCGCGGTGATACGCGCGCTGTAAATCAGCGGCTCGCCGCGCTGCATGGCCTCGAATGTCCGCCATTCCTTTTCGTCGCCGGCATACCGCGATAGATCGAGTAGCGGTAGCTCGAGGCCGTCGATCACGTTCTTCTCGTACGCCGTGCCCTTTTCCCAGAGCAGACGCACGAAGGGGCTGATTTCGTCGCGCTGCGCCGGGTCGCCGAACAAGTCCATTGTCGGCCGGTGAGGGCACTGGACCAGGTCGTAGAGCATTGCTGCTGTAACTGGTGAGGTCATGTCGGCTAAGCCCGTTTCCCGTTTCGAGAAGTCATCCCTGGCTTTTGCAGTTAGTCGCGCGAGCAGGTGATGGGGTCATTCGACCATCGCTTTGAATACGCCGTCCGTTGGCTCGCTGTAAAACTCGACGCTGACCCTTGTCGCCAGTTCGTCGGGCAGGTCGAAAAGTTGCCGTCTCGCGGATATCGGCATTAGCAGAGTAGACGCTTGCTTTTCGATCGCGATCTCGGCGATCGCAACGGCGTTGGGAATCATCTCGATCGAGCCGCCCAAGTTGAGCGACCCCACAACAATGAGCCCGCCTTTCGTGCTGCGTTCGAGCAACGCGCCGGTGAGCGCTACGAGAACTGGGAAGCTTACGCCGGCGCCGGTGCGGTCGGCATCCATCGCTCGCATCTGGATCGAAAATTCGTGGGACCGCGGGTCACGATCGCCCACCAGGCTTTTCGCTCGGGTGTAAAGGTTCTGCTCGCCGACCCGCACGCTCTCACGGAATGATGGCGGGGTTGGTGTGTTCAAGACCTTGATTCCGGAACCCGGCCCGACCGTCGCCTCGATGCGGTACAGGCCGGGCCCCGCCTCGGTTCCGCCCGGACTGATGGCCCAGATCTGACCCGGTGGCAATGGATCGGGATCGATGGCCTCATCGCTGTGAAGCTCGGGTGTCGAAACAAACTGCTCGATCCCGTCCACCCCAAGGGTGAAGCTGAAGTGGGTGTTGCGGAATTCGCTCTTCAGGCAGCGCTTTTGCTGTTCCTTGACCCTTCGCCGGGACTCAAGAGCGAGACGAATGATACGCTCCAGATCCTCGTCGGGAACCGGCATTTCCGGATCGGGGAAAAGCAGCTTCAGGAGGCCACTGGCCGTCTTTGTAACGGCTTCGATATCGCGCCCGCTCAAGGCGCCTCCCAAATGTGTGCGTTCCAGGAGCGTGGAAACGCGACCGGTCATCCGAAGCCCGTGCCAGCATTCGCTCAGGAAATCGCACACCAGTCCGAAGTGATTGGTGAGGTGCTCGTTCGGATCGAGCTTTGGGAAATCCCAACCCGGTGCATAACCATGAATGCGATCCATGAAAGCGGTGTCGTTGCGCATTTCGGGCGGCAGGGGGCTCAGGAGATGGCCAATGCGTTGCTGCTGCTGAACATCGACATCGAAATTCCCGATCATGACGATCCCGCCATCGGCCCGGATGCTGTCCTTGCCGCGGCTGAACTCGCCCGCCGCCATGTACCCTTTCATGATGTTGGCGCCGTCCTTTTGGTCGAAGGAGATACCCGCCACCTCGTCGAAACAAACGACGTCGTAATGACAGACGAGCCCGCGCTGTCCATTCGCCATGTTGACAAACATCTTGGCAACCGTGGCCTTTCCACCGGAGATCAGGTGGGAATACGGTGAGATCTGCTGAAACAGGTGGCTCTTGCCAGTGCCACGGGGGCCGAGTTCGACGAAGTTGTAGTTCCGCTCGACGAACGGAACCATTCTGAGAAGCACGATCTGCTTCGCGCGGTCGTCAAGCCCCCTCGGCTCCAGCCCGATTGACCGGATCAGAAACTCGATCCATTCACCGGTTTCGAATTCCCGTCGCCCCCTGCAAAGGGTGTCCAGCACATCCGACTTGGACATCTGAATCGGACGCAGCGTTTCGATCGAGAAAGGGCGCCCACTTTGTTGTTGAGCAATCTGGGGGTCGTAACCGAGCGAAACCTCGCCGTAGAAACCGTCGGTCAGCATGCGCTCATGCTCGCGGACCAGCTCGTCGCGGATTCGCACGTCGCGCAACGCCAGGCTAGGAAGTTCAACGATGTAGCAGTCGTTCTTGGCATCGAGCCTGGCCTTAACGATGTCGATCAGCTTGACCGAGCCTCGCTCGCGCGCCTTGTGCTTGAAGACCTCCTCTTCCCCAGTGCGAACGGTGCGATCCTTGAGCTGCTTCTCGACGATCTCGATTCCTTCGGCGATCTCCTCCTCGTTGACCGTGGCGCAGTACCGTCCGAGCAGGAACTCGACGACATAAGTCGGCACCGGGTACTGGCGCGAATACTTTCTGACCAGGTCCTTGCGAACCAGATAGCCGTCGAAGACCGAGGCTGCCTTTCTATCGAGCGCGTCCATTTCCATGGCGGAAACTCTTCATCAATTAATCGCGATCACCGACTGTCGTCGGCTGTCTTGCGAGCACGCGGCCCGCCTTATCAAGTAGAACGACCACTGCGACCGTGCCGGCCAGATCTTCGTTCTCCACGACTAGGCTCGCTCTGCCCTCGGCATCGAGGGCCTTCACAGAGCCCGCGATGCTGGCATCGGGCACATTCGGTTTGGTCCGAAGGTCTACTCTGACGGCGGGCTCGGCGGGCTCGACCGTCACGCGGCAACGCTGTCCCACCCAATTGACATCGGTGATGCGCACGGAGATGACAGAGCTCTCCTCCGAGGGGGTGACATGCAGATCGGCGATCAGGCACTCCTGCAGGCTCAAACCACCATGGGCGTAGTCATTGCCGGCGATGAAACAGGCGACGCCCGGCGCGGTGGCGAACTCGTCGGCCGCGTTCCAGAACCATGCAGCCGTCGGGACGGCGACCTTCGAGCCCCCCTTTATCGCTGCGCACCGGGCCCATCGGCTGGCGACCAGATAGCCCGGCAAGTCGCACTTCGGGAGGCCTCCTGGCATCAGCAGCCAGCCATGGTCGGTGACGACCCGGACCGCCCGCCATCCGGCATCCAAGAGCCCGATGATGCGTTCGCACAGGCGGTCGAGTTCGTCATCGATCTGGCCCGCCAAGTCGATCTGGAGGTCGTGGCAACGGGCGTCGATTT
>JADFNE010000136.1 GCA_022563535.1 Myxococcales bacterium | reverse complement strand
AATTGGTCTCACCGTCTCACTCGCAGTCGAAGCCGCCCGACGACAGGGCATCACGATGGACGAACCGCAGTATCACTGGATTGCCACGCAAGTCGCCCGAGATGGCGATTTCTCTGGATTCGCGAGAGCGGGAATTGGACCGCTCCCCATCCTGATCAACCATGTTTCCGCGGCCCTTGCCCAGGGCGTGCCCGCCCGGGAACTCGAGGAACAATCGGTCAGCCAAGCATGTGAGGAGGAGGGTCGCAGTCGGATCTTTCTCGCCCGCATCCTCACTGCGGTTCTCTTCGGAGTGCCACTCCTCGTGGCGATCTTTCTGGTTCTGGGTTTGCGACACGGTCCATGGGTGGGACTCGGAGCAGCGAGCGTCCTGGGGCTCTCTCCCTCGCTGCTCGCCCATCTTTCTGTGGCCACGACCGATGCTTGTGTCGCCCTGTTTTCCTTCCTGAGTGTCGTAGCCATGGCGTGGCACTTACGTTCGGCTTCGAGGGCGTCCCTTGTCTCTCTGTCGGTCGTGCTGGGTCTGGCCATGGCCTCCAAGTACTCGGCGGTCTTTCTGATACCGATCGCGCTGGTGGTCGTTGCGCTTTCGGCGGCCGTAAGTGAGGGGCAGCGTCTCGGATCGATCTCGGTTCTCAAGCTTGTGGCGTACCGCGCGGCGAGCATGGGCGTCTGCATATTCCTTGTTTGCTGGAGTGTCTCGGGGTTTGCCTTGGCCACGCCGTTGGAGGGGTGGGCTGATACCACCCCCGGAATCCTGCAAGGGATGAAGCTCCCGTCGACGATCGTAGGCCTGTTGAGTCAACTGCATCATGCCAATGACGGTCATCCGGCTTTTCTGATGGGAGACCGCTCGAGCGAGGGTTGGTGGACCTACTATCCCATCGTCTTCGCAATCAAGAGCACGCCGGTCGAACTGCTGCTGACGCTCCCTATTGTCATTCAAGTAATCCGAACTGGACGGCGGATTCGACGGTCCACGCGGCCATGGACCCTGGAGGACAGAGAGTTACTGCTGTGGCTGTCTGCCGTGGTGGTCTACGTAGGGTTTGCGATTTCGTCGAGCATCAACATCGGCCATCGCTACCTTCTGCTCCTCTACCCACTGCTGATCTGGCTGGGGATGGAGTCCTGGTGTCGCCTCGCACCAGGCCGCGCCCTGAGACTCGCCGTCGTGTTGGGCATCGTGCTGCTGCAGGCCACGAGTGCGCTGGGCGTAAGACCCGCATATCTGCAGTACTTCAACTTCATCGTTGGGGGTCCCCAGCAGGGCCACCACTACGTGGTCGACTCGAATGTTGATTGGGGACAGGATCTGCCGGCGCTGGAAGAAAGCTTGAAGGAGCTGGGAGGTGGGAAGGTATGGCTCGCCTATTTCGGTCGGGATTGTGTCGACGACTACGACATCGATGCCGTCAGACCTACGCAGGGCTCGGTGACCTTCGCGAAACTCGACTTCGTCGCGATCTCGGCCACGCATCTCCAGGGTGCCTACACGGGCGAGGTCTTTCGCGAGTTTCGCTCCCTTGTTCCTTTAGCCACTGCGAATCACTCGATCTTCATCTACGACTATTCCGACGACCGAGTCCGCACTGCCACCAGCACCGCGCTTACACGCGCTGCTCAGAATCGAAGGCGGAAGTAGCGAGCTGGCGATGCGCCTGGCGAGCAAAGTCGGTTCGCGAACCCGCGCTCGATCGAGACGGACTGTCAGTGCCCGCGCGCAAAACCGCTACGCAGAGCAGACCTGTCGCGAAGTCGGAGGTCCGCGCGAGGATAAGGTGTGCAGGGTGGGCGAGTTCCCCAGCATTTGTCGGATCCGACGGGAACGTTCACCTTCAGGCCCGACGCGGTCTTGAATTGATCGATCTCGACTACGGGCAGGGGGTGGAAGCCGCGCTCGGTTCCGCTTCGGATCGTGTCGCGGGGAGCCGAGACCAGCGATAGCGCTGTCGCGAGGGCAACGACACAGAAACGTGCGGCCGGTAGCGCACTCCAGACACCGATCGCCGCCGCGATCCCTGCTGCCGCGATCGACCAGAAGACGAACATCGCGAAGCGCGGGTCGGGTGCCGTCCAGAACCAGAACACGAACGCCAGTGTCGAGGGAGCCAGCAGCCAGAGGCCGCGTGCCGCGGGCGAGCTGCGACCAACCGTTCGACCCGCTGCGACCAGAATGGCTCCGAGAGTTCCCAACAGGACGGGAAGCGGGAATCTCGCCCCCACTTGCAGCACGAGGTTCCGCTGCGTCCAGCTTTCTAGCCATTGCCAGCCGCCCAGCGCAATTTCGCTGGAGCCGCCGGGGACGCGCGCCCAAATTTTTATCAGCGAGGCGGTGCGGTCGACTGATTCCACCGGCACCCGCCAGTCAATCGGAATCGAAATGAGTGAAATCGGATAGAGGGGGTAGCCGCTCAACACCGCATTGCGGATCAGCCAGGGGCCCAGCAACGCGAACCCGATCGCGGCGGAGATGAGCAGGTCGCGCTGACGCAGGTTCGGGAACACCGCGAACGCAGCGGTTAGCCACACGCCGCCGAGAAATACCAGACTGCTGAGCTTGATACAAATTCCCGCTGCAGCGAGCAGAGTGAGATCGCGCAGCTCGGCCCGCTGTGCAACCGCGCCCTCCACCTCGCCAGCCAGCAGGCGGAAAGCTCGCCAGGCTACGAGGAGCGAGAACAGGGTGGCGGGAAGGTCGCTAGAGAGACTCACCATGTAGCGGGACGCCAGTATCATCGCCGGCGGAATGATCAGCCACGCGAACGCGGCTCCGGCGCGAGCCCGCGAAGCCCCGAAGAGGTTGCGGCCGGCGTGCAGGCAGCCCGCGAAAAACACGGTCAGCAGGCATCCGTTCAACAGGTTGGGCGAGCGGTTCATCCACGGGCCCATATCGAAGAGCGCCGCGAAGAGCAGGTGGGCGTTGTTGAAGCCGAGGCGCCCGTGAAGGTTCGCGAGGCCGGGCATCAGCGCCTCGTCGCCGATCCACGTCATGGCGGCGAGCAGATAGAGGCCCGTGTCGTAGTGCTCGAGTGGTCGCATGCAGCGGTGTGCCACCCAAAGCACGCCGAGCAACGTCGCTCCAAGGGCGGCCCACTGGGAGGCCGAGGCCGGACGAAGCGCCAGCAAGGCGGCTCGCTCCCGCACGAGGCCAAAGCCTCCGATCGCCAGCAAACACGCAGCGGCCGCCAGATTGACCGGCACGAGGAAGTGCCATAATTGAAGCGCACCCATCGCGAGGGCCAGGCCGATCCAAAACGCAGCGAAGATCCGTTCGCCGCCGTGTGTATGCGCCCCCCACGCACGTTGCCACAGCAGCCCGAGCCCGATGCAGCCGCCGATGGACAGCAACCAGGCAGCGAGGATCAACCCCAGCGCGGTGCTCTGCCCAGCGATCTCGTGCAACATCGCCAATCCGATCGAAGCAGGGGGTGGGGTTCGAGTCTCAACAGATCGCCAGCACAGGCGCGAATCTCAGGAGTATAGGTTACTCACCCTCGAGCGCGGCGCGGATCGTCGGCGCGAGGGGGGAGCCATTGCCAGATGCAAGTGAAACCGGGGCGTCGGGCTCAAGAGGAAGGGAATCCCTCTACCGGATATTCTTCGTGCTCTTCGAAAGCCAGCACATCTCCGGAAATGATTCCCGCGGCACCTTGCAAACACTCCATTAATGACGGATGCGGCATGATGGAGTTCAAGAGATAAGTATATGGAAACTGGTGTTCGATCATGATCGATGCGGCGGAGATCAGAGAATCTGCATCTCGTCCAATGGCCCGAATCCCGAGGATACGATCATCTCCGTCTGGGCCTACGATCAACTTCACAAAACCGAACGGTGAACCCATCGCGTGAGCTCGATGGTTTCGCCCAAACGGGTACTTGCCGACGCGGACCTTGCCGTACTTTTCGCTGGCGACACTCTCAGAAAGACCTGCGCCAGCAACCATTGGCAACGAAAAGATGATGTAGGGGATGTGATCCATGGACTGATGAAAGTCCTGGCCGAGAATGTGGTACGCCGAGCAGCGACCTTCAGCCTGCGCGACGTGAACCAGCGCCATGTCGACTGGTGTATTGCGCAGCCCCACATCACCTACAGCGTATATGTTTGAGATGTTTGTTTGCATCCGCTGGTTCGTGGGAATATATCCCCGTTCATCGAGTTCGACACCAGCACCCTCCAGGTTTAGATCTTGTGTGCAGGGTGTCCGACCTACTGCGAGCAAGACGACCTCGCTTTGCAGCGTAACATCGTTGACGAGTCGCGTATGAACGACACCGTTTTCAATCTTTAGAGACTTAAACCGGCAAGACGACATCACTTCAACGCCATTTCTGGCCATCGCCTTCGACAGGAAGTCACTGATGTCTTGATCCTCGCTGGCAAGGATTCGGCTCTGGGTGTCGATTAGCTTTACTTGTGATCCGAGCGCAGCGAACATCCCCGCGAATTCGCAACCAATGACGCCTCCACCGAGCACTACCAGCGACTCAGGCAGCGAATTGACTCCCATGATTTCGTCACTGGTCACAACGTGGCGTCCATCCACCTCTACTCCTGGAAGCAGTCGCGGCAGGGTCCCGGTTGCGATGATGACATGCGCAGCGCGTACGCTTTCATCGTTGATGAGTATTGTGTTGCAGTCTTCGAAAGTGGCGTGGCCACCAATGACCGTAACCCCAAGCCTACGTAAACGGACCTCGAGATGTGCATTGAGCCCCGCTGCAGATCGTTCAATCCCGGCCTGAACCCTATGCCACGACGGTGGGCTCAAATTGCCGAAGACCTCGGGTCGAAGACGTGATTGCAGGTAGTGACTGGTAATTTCGAATTCGGATTTTGATTTGAAGGCACCCTCGATTCCATAGCCCATCAATGGACCTTCATTCAGAACCACCACCTTGCGGCCTCGTATTGCCAAAGTAGCTGCAGCGGTCAGTCCTCCGGGACCCCCTCCGATTACGCAGACGTCACACTCGATCATGGGTCACATTTCCTTTCGCGAACACACAGTTGGAGTGCCCTGGGGGCTGCGGCAACGCGGTGCCCTATGCGAAACAATAGCCGGTGCCCGGCTCTAGATGCTTCGATAGTTCGCGCAGTGGGGACACCGAGTCCCCAAAATCGAACAGCACTTCGCCGT
>JADFNE010000135.1 GCA_022563535.1 Myxococcales bacterium | reverse complement strand
TCTGTTCCATCTGCCTCGCAGTCGAATTCGGTGAGCTCGCTCGCCATCAAGCGCAAAATTGGGGCGCTCACCGCATCGCTACGACGATGTTCGCCGCGCTCGGGTGGGCGGGCCGCGAACATTCGATTGAACATGTTCGGTTCGGTCGTGCGCTGCTCGAGCAGGAAGATTACGAGGCCGCGCGTATCGAATTCGAAAAAAGCCTACGAGCCCGTCCATCCGTCGGCGCCTGGGGAGGAGTGGGACGCTCCCTCGAGGGCGAACGCGACTTCTCGCGAGCAGCCGAAGCCTACGAGTCGGGCCTAGCAGTCGACCCGAACGACACCCCGCTGCTCCGCAGCGCAGCCGTCGCCCGATCCAAGCTCGGCGAGTACGAACGCGCCGTCACGTTGCTAATCCGGGTACTCGCATTGGAACCCAACAACCCGATGAACCGCCGAATGCTGGAGAGAGCGCAGCAGAACCTTGAACCCTCGGCGCGGCAGGACGCTCCGTAGGTCGCCGCGGGCGCGGATCCAAGCGTCGATTTTTCGGTGCCATCCTGTGCGCTTTTCTGCCAGCCAGGAACTTCTGCCTCGCGTCGCGTCCCCGGCAGGGAGCAAGTGGATGTAATCGAGAGCACTTCGGAGAAACAAGCTGGGTTGTTGACGAGGGCCGATTGGACGCATCCGCCAGGTTGAACTCGGAAATCCACAGCACCGCCAACAGCGGAAGGGCTCTCGACAAGTGTCAGGCGAAGCGGGCGCATGACGCGGTGTCAGTGATCCCGCGGCGCGACGCCGCCCCCGGTGAGCAGCTCCTGGAGATCGGCGGCCCGGGTGTGCCACTTGCCATAGTCGTGCGCTGCAATGCCATAGCGGTCGAAAGCTTCGCGCCAGGGAATCGGGCTCGGCAGCATACAGAGGGATGCGACAATGCGCGGGCCGTGATCCGGAACAACGCCGCGGTGAAGTGCTTGCGCCGGTGGGAAGAGAATGCCCTCCCCTGCTTTCATCTCGGGGCACTGGGGATCGAAGGCTACACCCGCGCGCTTCGCAAAGGGCGCAAGATCGTTCACCCGCGTCCGAACCGGGGCAAACGCGTAGCCCGTCTTTCTTGCGATGATCTGCGTAGCCGCCCTGTCGATCACCTCGGTTCCCCATCCGTGCTCCTCGAAATCGTTCAGGTAGAGGAGGAGCTTCAGATGGAAATCGGGGCCGTTGTCGCAGTGCCAGCGAAAAGAGTTGCAAAGGGCGGGCTTAGACGTGGGAATCGCCCGGCTCACGGTGTACCAGTAGACGAAGTACTCGCTTTTGAAGTAGCGAACCACGCGTTCGTCCACCGCCGGCGTCAACGCCTGCTCCAGCAGCTCGAGATCGAAGTCCCGATCGCCGATCTGGTACACCTGCTTGTGCGGCGACTTCTCTCTCGTGAAGACGCACTCGTAGTTTGCGTCGAGGCGCCGACGGAAGTCCGCCGCGACCTCGGGGGCGATCACCTGGAGGCGCTCGTATCCCACGGACGGATTCTCGCCCGGAGGCACCTCGCTGCGCGCAAAACGGCTGCGGCAGAAAGCGTGGTAGGCGTCGTATCCCGCTTCGCCATTCCACTTGCGCCGATTGCCCTCAACTCGGTCGGTCGCGCCGCCTAGGCGCCACGTGAAGTCCCTAAGTGTCGATATCATCATGGCAGGAGTTTCGAATAGCGGAAGCTAGCGCGCAACACCACTACTTGTTTTTCTATTAACATGGAAAAAAATTGTCCTCGAACGAGTCGGAATGCCACATCCATCCCGCGAGATGAGGCAAAAAGACTCAGCATTTTCCGACAACAGCAACATCCCCAATGAAATCGGCCGGTCCCGCACTCGATCGCTGAGGTCTTCGCGAACCACGTCGTCCGGTGGGATCAACGAAAATCGGAGCACAAGTTCCTTATCGAGCCTGACTCAGACATCAAATTGAGTCGGGCTGCGTTGCGCGGCTTGCGCCTCCTTCTACAATCGACCAAGAGCGTCATACAAACTTTTTCGAGCCGCCTCCAGATAGAGCCGGTTGTCTGGAAGCCCGTTGGTGAGGGCGCGGTTGGCCTTGCTGAGTTCGCGATAGGGAAGGCTGGTCAGGCGTCTGGATCAGCGGCGCGGTGTTCGGATTCGGATGTGGCGATCGGGAAGCTCACGGTCACCGTTGTGCCGATTTCGATTTGGCTCGACACTTCGATCCGTCCACCGTGCTCCTCGACGATCTGGCGGCAGATCGCGAGCCCTAATCCGAGCCCGTCCTGTTTCGTGGTGAAGAAGGGATCCCAGATCTTGACGAGGCTCTCGGTAGGAATGCCCCGGCCGTCATCCACGACCTGGATCGCGGCACCGATGGGCATGGGCTGGTCTGAGGTGTCCGACATCACCGTATAGATCTTCAAGTCAATGCGTTCGCCCGTGGGTTGAGCATCTGCTGCGTTGAGAATCAGATTGATCAAGAGTTGGCGCAGCTGATTCAGGTCGCCTTTGATCGGAGGCACATCCAGTTCCGCTTCGATGTGTATATCAAGGCTCCTTCGGCGAATCTCGGGGCCGACCAACGTGACCGCACTCTTTACGATGGTAGGCAGAGATGTCACCTCTGGATGGGATCCGGGAGCATCCGCCAACTCGGTGAATGATCGCAATACGCCGTCGATGCGCTCGACATCTTGAAGCAGGTTTCTCCTCAGCGTCTCGAACGCATCGTCGCGGGTCGTTGCGCGGGCGGCCTGGATCTTGTACTTGAGCGACGTCAGCGGTTCACTGACTTCGTGAACGACGCCACTGGTGAGTTGGGCGATGGAAGACTGTTTCTCCGCTTCAGCCAGGCCTGTCTGCATGTCCTGGAGGCGCGACTGTGCCAGTTGGAGGCGCTTTGCCATCAGCTGGAACTCTCGCGAGAGGGCTTCGATCTCGTTTGCGGGTTCGGACCCTACGAAGCGCATGTTGGCGCTGCGGTCCGATGCGATCTGGCTCATGGCTTTGCGCAGCTCGACGACCGGTTGGGCGAGTGTATGGGTCACCCAAATGCCCACCCTCGCCACAATCGCCAGGACCAGCGCGATGATGATCGAGAGGTAGATCGTCAATTTGCGAATTGGCGCACCGAACTGGGAGCGCGGATGTGTCACGAGCAGGCTCCACGGTTTGGACGCATCGCCCTTGGCCACGCGAACCACAGCGATCGAGACCAGTGCCTTGCTCGTTTCGAAGATGCGGCCCTGCTCGGTCGGCTCTAGGATCGCGTTGACCTCGTTCGCGTCGAAATCTTCGTTTACACTTCGCTTTCCATCGAGGCCATACGTTGTCTGCTTCTCTTGCGAGGGGCCGATGTAACCCAGATACCTTCCTTCTTCATCAACCAGGAGCGCTTCGGTTCCAGCTCGCAATGGCTCGATCAGTCGGAATAAATGAGTCGCATCGAGGTTGAGTACGAGAATTCCAGTTCGTTCGCCGTCCCGGCCGAAGAGCGGCATTCCAAAACGCAGCACGGGTCGGTGGGGTACCTCCACCCTTCCGCGTTCGACATTGAGTTCCAGAGGGGAAATGTAGATTTCATCTTTCAGGAGCTTCAGCGACGCCTCCACGTACTTCCGCCCGCGCTTGTTTTGCAATTGAGAAACCGGCACAGCTTTGGCTCGACCCTCCTCGACATTTAGGCGGGCGACCTCGCGGCCCTCGAGGTCGATGTAGCGAACCTGATAAAACGAACGCTTGCCCTGCGAAAACAGGATCAACTCCCGCTCCAACTGCTCGCGGAGTGATGCCACGCGCTCGTTATCTCCCGCTGTGCGTGCGTCCGCCAGCTCGTTCAGGAGTTGAGTTTGAGTCAGAAATTGCAGATCCGTCTGAACTGCCCAGAGGAATTCTTCAAGAGCATGCGCGCGCGCTCGGGTGTCGAAGACTTCCCGATCGATAGCATCAGTGCGCATCGATGTCTGCATGCTCGAAATGATGAATACGCTGATTCCGAGAGCGGGTAGCACCGAGAGCGCTACCATCGGAACGACGATCCTATTTCTCAGGGACATCTGATTGATTCGCGCGAACATGCTCACTCGTTGCTTGTCGGCTTACGCCAACTCAATCACTGCTACATTCGAGGCAGCGCGTCCATGTGGGGCGCTATGCCACATCCCGCATCGAGGCCATCCTCGTTAAGATTGGAGTGCACTCTTAAGCAGGCAACCCTGTGACCCGCGATTTAGCCGCCATTCTCAGCTGCTCTCTGATATTGCTTCTTGGTGTCGGGGTGTCCCTCTATCGATACCAGCTGGATGAAGTGGCAGCTCCAGAAATCAAACACTCCACAAATTCCGCGACGACGTGGCATGCGCGGTCTCTGCTAGCGGTCTCTAATATCGATCCTGCGGCCGAGCCGCAACCGGCTCGGAGCCGGCCGTATCGCGTGGTGACAACCCACGACGGGCGCAAAGCGTACGTGAGCCTCGCCGGCAACGAAATCAGCCCCGGAGACGAAATCGCCGTCATCGATGTGGCCGCGCGCGCGGAGAGGGGGCGGATTCGTGTTGGGTCCCAACCCTATGGCCTCGCCGTGCATCCTTCCGGGCGCTGGGTCATCGTAACGAACCGGTTCTCCAACTTCCTATCCGTGATCGATGTAGATACGGATCAGGTCGTCTCGAGGATACCGATCGAGTTTTACTCCGAAGATCTCGTTTTTGACCGGGATGGCCGCACGGCCTACGTGTCCAATTTCTTCCTGAATCTGTTAGTTGATTTCAATTTCCCATTAAAACTAACCTGATTGCCTCTCATCATGTTTTTAGCCCCGGACGGATGACGAGGTCGGCAGTTGCGGATGATCCGCAAGGCCTTTGCGGGCACGCGCGATCCTGCTGTGCCGCTTCGACGGTCCTATCGATCAATATGGAAGCGCCCCTGCGTCATCCCGCACCCTCCTCCCGGGCCGGAGATGACTTCCCGTCTTGTAGACGGAGTTGTTATCAGCCCCACGCTATGGAAGAGGTCGGCGGCCGCGTGTCGCCGGGATCGGGCTCAACTCCCTGGGGCATTTATAATATCGGCAGCATAGCGGTGCCACTAAAGATTGTAAATATATTTATATTGCTACTATTAACAATAACCACATCGCCTTGGCTATCGCCCCGACATGCAATCTGATCGACCCGGCTACCACGGCTTCGTCGCCGCGCACCGCTGAACGCGCACCCCCCGGACTTTCTGCCCATCCTCCCGCCAGATATAGTCAAGGGGGATATAA
>JADFNE010000134.1 GCA_022563535.1 Myxococcales bacterium | reverse complement strand
CTCCGGGCTCCGGGCAAGCGTCTGTTATTCGTATTGCTTGCAATCGCCTGCCCCTATGAAACAGTATCGCATGTAGCAGGTTGGTCTAGTTGCTGATCAAATTTCGTTCTAGGTACTCGTATCGACAACCTTGGGAGCTACCTGTACTTCGCGCGAAGTATGTAAGTCACTGAAACTGGGGTGCAAAAACCTGCATATTAGCCGGCGTGCTCACGTGAAACCCGGACAAGAAGACCTTCTACTCAAAACCGGTGAGCCCCGGTAAGTACTGAGGCGGACTTCGGGAGAAATGCTCCACCTTGAATGCAACAGCCCCACCAAGCAAACACTTGGCGGGGTTGAAGTTACGCTGGAGCACGAGACCAGATTCGAACCCCCGACCCTCAGGTTCGAAGCCTGATCGGGATATCAAGGGCGTAGCCTTTGTACTCCCCTCGAGCAACTGCACCAGTAGCCGACATTCCTGACTGGTTTTGCCTGGGGATATCCCCCGAGTTCCGCTGGGAGTGGAGCCGGGGATCTGCAACCCGCACTACAGGGGATCTTCGCGTCGGTCGATGCAGTGGACGATGCGGATCGAAAGAAGAAAAGGGGAGGATCCGAGACGCGCTCCGCGTTTCGAAACTCGACTGTGGGTCGGGATTCCAGAAGCGGAAGGGGAGCCCGCGCTCGAGTCGTGCGTATTGAGCGCCTATGGGATGCTCCTGCGAACTCCCCGGGACGCTGGGTCGCCCGGTTCGGTGCGGATGTTGCACCTCGTGACTGAGGATCTGGGCGCCGGAATCAACATCATGTCTCGCGTGGTCCGGGTGGTGATGGCGGACGACGGGCAAGGAGGCCAGGTCATCGAGGCCACCGCCTTCGAGTTTCTCCCGCACAATCCTCAGGAACTCGAAGAGTTCATGCGTGCGGTCGTCGCAGGGGAGATCGAGGTCTCGGCGGACAATTCTCCGGATCATCAGTACGAAGTGCAGGTGGATCGCCGTCGCGGCGACCGAGAGTCGGACTCGGTTCGCGAGCTTTGCATCTCGGGGATCGTGATCGACTCCAACCGGGCACTCGAGCAGGGAGCCGTGGTCTCGATCGAGATCGAGGCACCCTTCTCCCGTGATCGCGAATTACGGATCACGGGACAGGCGGTGAAGTCGAGCCGAATCGAAGACACTGGAGAGGGCGAGCGCTACCTGGTCGAAGTGAGCTTTGGCAAGGGCGAAGAGCGCTGGGTTTCGAAGGTCGCCGACGTAGTGGACACGCTCGTCTCCTCGACAGAAACAACGAGCCGGCCGGGCAGCGATCGGGAGGGTGTTCATCTGTCGGGGAGCTTGTCCGAAGTGGCCCTACCGAGCCTGCTGGCATTTCTCGAGCTCGAACGATCGACCGGCGTGCTCGACCTCGAGCGCGACTGCACCAAGGTGAAAGTCTTCGTCCAGGACGGGCGACTCTTCGACATCGAACTGGATCCGCCCGGGCCCGCGCCAATCGACGCCCTGGCCGACCTGCTCGAGTGGCCCGAGGGTGCGTTCGAGTTCGGCTTCCAGCTGGTGGAGCGAGACGACGTGATCGGTCAGTCCACGACTGCGCTGTTGATGGAATGCGCCCGCATCAGCGACGAACGCTCGCGCTAGGTCAACCGCCCGACCGCCGCCCCAACCAATCCAAGATTCACGAGCGCTACGCCCCTGGCTTCGGGACGATGAAGTCGCTCGCCATATTGATCTGGGATTGGAGTCGGCGGGGCAGTCAATAGCGACAATTGCCTGTCACTCTATGTCACCGTATGTCACTACATGGCACTGTTGGACCGGACAGGGAATTGAGGGTTGATTCGCAGAATCAAGTACTTGCACGATTCTCCGTTCAGCTTCCCAAGCTGAGGGTCGCCGGTTCGAACCCGGTCTCGCGCTCCACTCCGGATCACACTTTCAAAAACACTTTCAGCTAGTGACCGAATCTTCTGAAAACGAGCTGAAGGCATCGGGGACACTCCGGGGACAACGGGGACGGTCAGCCGTCTACTACTTGATGTGTCCCGGTCGTCACTTCAACAACGAACCACGACCTGCTGGAAAGCCCCCCGGCGACGCCCGGTGGCGTGCAGGGCCTCTCCAACCTCAGCCAATGGGTATTCCTCGACTGCGAGGGATGAGAGATCCAGCGTTCCCGCCGCAATCATGTTGAGCAATTCAGTGGCTTGGCGCCGTTCGAACCAAAGAGAGCCTCGAATCGTCAGATCCATGCTAACAATGAGATCGGTGGATACTGCCAGGGGTTCTTCTGTCACCCCTACCGCGACAAGACGGCCCGAGCGCTTCAGCGTGGGAAGCGCTGCCTGGATCGCCGAAGCGTCGCGGGCCTCAATCGCACTGAGCACGACATCGAACGTCTGACCGTCCGGCAGCTTCGTTCCGGCTTGAACTCTTGAATTCAGACCGGCGAGCTCTGCAAGGGCGTCGGTCCGGCGCCCCAAAACAAAGATACTCTGGGCCCCCATCGCCAGGGCAACCAGAACCCCGCTCACTCCGACGAGACCAGTGCCTCCAACTACGGCAACCGCTTCGCCGGGTGCCAGGCCGACCTTGGTGAAGGCGCCGTAGGCAGTGCCTAACCAACCCAGGCGGCAAAGAACGGCGTCTGAAACGGTGACGGTTTCCGGAATCGGAATGACGCACTCGGCGGGCAGCAACATATACTCGGCGAGAGTCCCGTCGCGCCAACGCCGAAGCATTTCCGCAGAGTGCTCGCCAACCCCGAAATTTCCGATGAAGCCGAAATCTTCGACACCCCCCTGCGTGGGCGATTGGTAGTAACAGTCGCAGTAAACCCGCTGTCCTATTTCGAGTCCGCTGACGTCAGAGCCCAAGAGCTGAACCGTACCGACAGCATCCATGCCCGGAGTAAAGGGCCTCGGTGGGGTCGACAATTCGCCGGAACCGTCAATCAGGCCAGCTGTAAACGGCGACACAAAGACTGACTGTATGCTGACGAGTACGGTGCCAGGCCGCACGTCAGGCGTATCAATTTCCTCGAGGCGCACAGCGGTTTCACCCTCGTGTAGTCGAGCTGCTCTCATGGGAACCATCCTAGACCGTCGTTGCGCCGTGAGGTGTATCGAGCCATAGGCTTATGATGCGCTTCCAGGGAATATTTGGCGAGGGCTCTAGCACAATTGGGGGATCCCGCGGCAGAGGTTGGCAGCCAATCGTTCGGACCGCCTAGAATCCACTGACGGAGAATTTGGAGGCGCCATGCCGCAGAGCGACGTCGTCATCATCGGGGCCGGAGCCATCGGCTGCTCGATTGCCTACCACCTCGGCAAGCGCGGGATGCGCGCCACCGTCGTCGAGCGCGAATCGATCGGCACGCGCGCTTCGGGCAAGGCCTGGGCCGTCATCGCCTATCCACCCACCTACCTCGCGGAGGAGGAAACGCATGTCGCGGTCGCGGACCCGGACGTTCTGGACGTTGGCGCGATGCCCGCGGACCAGAGCATCGCCGACTGGCTCTACCTCTTTTCATCCTCGTACGAGCGCATGCCGGACCTGGCTCTCGAGATCGCCGAACGCGGCGGCATCGACGTGGAGTACGGTGAATCTTCCAACACATTTCTGTTAACGGAAGCGGATCTCGAAGCGGCGGGACGCGAGGCACTGCTGGCCCCCTACGTTCGGGCCGGAGGAGTCGAGACGGGCTGGCTCGACGCGACGCAGCTACGCGAAGTCTTTCCGTCGCTCGCGCCGGAATGGCGGGCTGGAATCACCAATCCGGAGGGCCAGGTCGAACCCTACAAGTATACACTGGGTCTCGCCCAGGCGGCTGAGCAACTCGGTGCGAGCATGAAGCAGGGTGAGGCGGTGGGCTTCGAGACTCAAGGCGATCGCATAACCGGCCTCGAACTCGCTACAGGGGAGATCCTCTCGGGTGATCACTTCGTGATCGCGGCGGGGCCCTGGTCGCGTCCGATAGCGGCGCATCTCGGTGTCGACATTCCCATACGCATGCTCACGGCCGAGTGCATCCGAGTCGAAGTACCCGGCGGGCTGCCCTTCCAGACCCTCGTCGCGGGCGACTACTGGATCATCCCCAAGGTGAATGGGGAGGTGATCCTGAGCCCCTACGTGGGCAGTTTCAGCCCGCGAGAGACCTTCGACGATTCGCTCAACGAAGAGCTAAAACTGAAGACGCTGACGGACTGCGCCGCGATTCTGCCCGCTCTCGAAGAAGCGAAGTTGGTCGAGCACCGCGGTGACCTACTGGCGATGCCCGTCAAAGCGCCCTTCCACAAACCTACGCTCGGGAGACTCCCGCAGTGGCGCAACGGCTACGCGGCCACGCACTTCGGGGCGCTGGGAATCAACATGAGCCCGGCGGCCGGTGAGCTGATGGCCGAGCTCATCGCGACGGGCAAACCTCCGCTGCGCGCGGCCAGGACCCTCGATCACCTGAAGCTTTGAAGGCCCGCATCTCGTAGCCCCCGTGGTGGCCGGCGGAATCAAGAGAACACTATCTGAGATAATAGAAAGTCAGCGCGAAGCCACAAAGAAGCCTAGGCGCCTCCTCCGAAGGCGGCTTAACAGAAGACGACTTAGCGGTGGTGCTGAAAACGCCGCTCATTTTGCCTACCCCCGCCTTTCGGCGTAAGCGGTCCCAGCTCCGGGTGACGTTCCGCTCGTCGAGAAGCCCGCCCGTCTGTTGGAAGCCGATGTAAGGGCAGGTCGACCTCGTCTTTGTTTCCCGTCAGCAGAACTCGGACAATTGAACGCCCTAGGCTAAGAGACAAATCACCGGGGTCTCGTACCCCGAGGAGAATCTCAAGATGTCAGCAGGAAGGAAGCAATCCACCGAAGCGGCAGTGCGGGAGATCCGGCGAAAGACGCGCAGAAAGTTTGCTCCCGAGGAGAAGATCCGGATCGTGCTCGAGGGGCTGCGAGGCGAGCAGAGCATCTCGGAGCTGTGCCGCAGAGAGGGCATTGCATCGAACTTGTACTACCGCTGGAGCAAGGACTTCCTGGAAGCCGGCAAGAAGCAGTTGGCGGGGGACACGGTTCGTGAAGCCACCAGTGATGAAGTCAAGGATCTTCGCGCCGAGAACCGAGAACTCAAGGAAGTGGTTGCCGAGTTCACACTCAAGAACCGGGTGCTCAAAAAAAGTCTGACGGGTTATGGCGAGGAGGACGATTCGTGAGACGCACGGCATCCGAGAAGATGGAGATCATTCGCCTGGTCGAAGGGACCGACCTGCCCGTGCGTGCGACCCTGCGGCAGCTAGGGGTAGCTCGAAGCACGTTCTATGGCTGGTATCAGCGATACGACGCTGGGGGCTTCGATGGATTGGAAGACAAGAAGCCAGGTGTCCAGCCCCGTTGGAATGCGATCCCGGAGAAGGTCAGGAAGAAGG
>JADFNE010000133.1 GCA_022563535.1 Myxococcales bacterium | reverse complement strand
TCGAGGCGCGCCGGTGTCAAGGCGCGGAATCGCAGCTGTAGCTGGCTACAGCAAGGTTTCGCAACGCAGACAGCGGCGATGCATCGGCGCATGGGCGTCGCGACGAGTCTTGGGTCAGGCTCCTAGTCAGGGCTCGATCAACGCCTCGGTGTAGGCGTCCAGCGTAATGACGCGCTTCGCTACCCGCACGACATCGTCCTGGGTCACCGCATCAATTGCCGCGGCGTACTTCTGGTTCGCCCCCGGCCCCAGGCCATACAGCGCGTCTATTGCCATATGCCCCGCATGCCCAGCGTTGCGCTGTTGCGCAATGGCGTGGTTTCCAGTCAGGTTGCGCTTGGCGTGTTGCAGTTCCTGCTCACCCGGCGCCTCGCCAACCAGTCGCGTCAACTCTTCCAGCATCCCACTGCGCGCCGCTTCTACCTTCTCTGGCGCGGTAGCGATGTAGACCGCAAAGAATCCCGGGGCCAACCCCTCCACACTCATCGCGCTCACGGTGTAGGCGAGACTCTTCTTGTCCCGAAGCTCCAGGAACAATCGCCCACTTTGCCCCGCCAAGATCTGCGAAATGACATCCAGTGCTTGTCGATCGGGATCCGAAACACTCACGCCGCGAAAGCCCATCACCAGGTGCGCCTGGGCGCGGTCCTTCTCCATCTTTCCGTGGCGGATCTCGGTTGGCGCTGTATCGAGGGCCGGAAGCTCGCTCTCAAAACTCTGGCCGGCGGGCAGTGCCGTGAGTCGCCGCGAAATGCCCGCCGCAACTTCGTCCGGGTCTACGTCCCCCGATACGGCGATGGAAAGATTGTTCCCCACGATCAAGCGGTCGTGATGCGCTCGCAGCGTCGCCTGATCAATACCCCGCACGCTCTCCCGGGTTCCAATCATGGGCATGCGGTACGGGTGGGTATCAAAATGCGTCCGCGCGAACAGCGCAAAGGCCTGGGCAGAAAGTTGATCTTCCATGCGGTCGATCGTGGCCAGGGTCTCGCGTCTTTCTTTTTCGATTTCTTCGAGAGCCAGGCCGGGTTCGAGCAAGACCTCGGTAAATAAATCGAGCGCGGGTTCGAATTGATCGATTGCGACATCCAGGGTCAGGCCCAGGCTGCTGCGCCCGCTGAAGCCGTCGATCTCCGACGCGATGTCTTCCATGGCCCGGGCAAAATCGCCGGCAGATCTCGAGCGCGTTCCCCGCATCCAGGTAGAAGTAAGAAAATGACAGATCCCCGATGTCTCGGACGTCTGGGCGAGCAGGCCACCGAGGAACGCGGCCCGCACTGCCACCACGGGAATATCGCGCCGGGCCTTCACGTGAAGCTGCGCGCCGTTGTCCAGCGTGTAACTCACAATCTCGTTTCCCGTACCGCTCCTGGCCTTTGCGCTACCCGACTTGCTCGTACCTGCAACCGCCGCGGCACCGTTCGCCTTCACCCGCTTGGGCGCCAAAACCTCGCGCTTGCAGCTCTCGATCCCGGCCTGGATCGCCGCATTGATCGAAGCTTCGTCCAACTCAATATCCACGGCCTCGGGCACCAACACCCCCGCGGTCAATTGCTCGGGCGAAAGATACTGCTGGGCAACCCGCTGCAGGTCTTCCGCCGTAGCCGACTTCAAAAGCTCGAAGTAGCGCTCTTCACTGCGCCAGTCGCCACCAATCACGTGAAAGTTGCCAAGCTTGCTCGCCAGGCCCGAAACACTCTCGCGCTCAAAATGCTCGCTGGCCAAAAAGTTGGCTCGCGCGCGTTCGAGTTCTTCGCGGCTCACCGGTCGGCTGCGAATGCGCTCCACTTCGAGCATGCTGGCCGTGATGGCCTGGTGGGCATTGGCGACATCGACATCGAGATTCAGTGAAAACACCCCCGGGTCGAGGGGGGTATAGGAAGAAGAGTCGATGCGATCGACCAGGCCCATGTCTTCGCGCACGCGCCGCACCAGCCGGCTGGATTCGCATTCGCCCAGCACGAAGGAAAGTAAATCCAGGTAGGTGGCGTCGTCTTGATGGAACGACGTACCCGGCCAGGTAAGATCGATCTTCATGCGCTCAAACGGGCGCTTCAAGATGATGGTGCGAGGCGACTTCTGCCTGGGTTCGGCCTGGCGCGCTCGTTGCTTCTGCCCGGGCTCGGCGCCCTCGAACTGCGCTGCAACTTCTTTCGCAAGCTCTTTGGCGTCAAAATCCCCGGCGGCCACCACCACCATGTTGTCGGGGGTGTACCAGCTCTTCCAAAAGTTGGTGATCTTCTCGCGGTTGAAACTGGAAACGCTCTCGGCCGGCCCTAAGATCGGCAAGCCGTAGCGATGCTTTTGGAAGTGCTCCTTGAACACGGCCTCGCTCAAGACGTGGCCCGGAGAATCTTCGCTGCGCCGGATCTCTTCGAGCACGACTTCAATCTCGCGGTCGATTTCAGCCGGGTCGAAGGTCGAATTTCGCACGGCGTCTACCAGCACGTCGAGCCCAACTGAAAGCGCGTCACTGGGGAGCGTTGCGTAATAGACCGTCACATCAAACGACGTGTAGGCGTTGATGCGGCCGCCGGCGCCTTCAATCTCCCCCGCGACATCTCCGACCCCGCGCCGCTCGGTGCCTTTGAAGAGCATGTGTTCGTGGAAGTGGGCCAAACCGGCTTCGTCGTTGTTCTCGTCGGCGCTCCCTACCTTGGCCCAGATCTGCAGGTCGGCGACCGGCGCCAGGTGGCTTTCGCGAAACAGCAGCGTAAGTCCGTTGGGGAGAACCTCGTGGTGTACGCTTGCCTGCTCGTTCTTGTCGGCATTGTTGAGTGCACTATTGGCTTGGACGAGAGACTGAGGGCCGGTCGACATGGGGCCGAAACGTAACCGAGGGGGGGTAGGGCTGCCTCCTTCTTTTGTCTGACGATCTGCCGGTCTTTGTGAGAGAGAAGAGGGGGATGAACGCGTGACTCCATCGTCCGACACAACCGCCACCGCTACCCCTACAGACACAACCGTCGGCCTCTACTTCCACATCCCGTTCTGTGAGCGTATCTGCCCTTACTGCGATTTCGCCGTGGTGGCGGCGCGCACCCTCGACCCCGCGGTAGAAGACCGCTACGTCGCGGCCTTGTTGACAGAACTCGAAGCGAGAACCGCAGACTTCTCCCAGCGTCAGCTCGCCACGGTCTACTTTGGCGGCGGCACCCCGTCGCTGCTGCGACCCGAATCGCTAGCCCGGCTGCTCGCCGCGGCGCGCGCTGCGTTTCCCGCTTCTAATTCGGAGAGCGCGGAGAGCGCGGAAAGCACAGAGGACGGCGAAATCGAGATCACTCTCGAAGTCAATCCCAGCACCCTCGAACGCAGTCGGCTGCCGGCGTTTCGAGAACTCGGCATCAACCGCATTTCCCTCGGCATCCAGAGCTTTGACGACACCACGCTCAAAAAACTCGGCCGCGCCCACAAAGCCTCCGAGAGCTGGGAAAGCCTGCGCGCCGCCCGGGCGGCCGGGTTCGAAAACCTTTCTCTCGATCTCATTCTCGCCTGCCCGGGCCAGTCCCTGGCGTCCTTCCAGCGCGATCTCGAAAGTGCCCTGGGTTTTGGTCCCGAACATCTCTCGGTCTACGAACTCACGATCGAAAGCGGCACCCCCTTTGCGCTGGCCAACGAGCGCGGGCAGCTGGCTCGTCCTGGCGACGATCTCGCGGCCCAGATGCTCGAACTGCTGGTCGAGCGCTGCCGGGCCGCGGG
The DNA here is from genome assembly GCA_022563535.1 of Myxococcales bacterium. Lineage (NCBI taxonomy): Bacteria > Pseudomonadati > Myxococcota > Myxococcia > Myxococcales > Myxococcales bacterium. The sequence continues at coordinate 1,807 of JADFNE010000133.1, read as the reverse complement.
GCTTTCGCGCTACGAGATCTCGAACTACGCCCGCCCGGGCTTCGAATCTGCCCACAATTCCCGCTACTGGGCCCGGCGTGCCGTATTGGGCACAGGTATGGGGGCCTGGTCGAGCGAACTCCCGCACAGCGAACTCCCCTTCGGCGGTCGGCGGATGAATCCCCGCAGCCTCGGTCCCTACCTCGACAGCATCGAGGGCGGCGACCGGAGTGCGGTGGAAATCGACCGCCTGAGCGAGGCGCAAGCCCGGGGCGAGGCCATGTTTCTGGGGCTGCGCCGGGCATCGGGACTCGCGGCGGCCGCTTTCGAGACAGAGTTTGGCGGTGTGCCGAGAAAGTTCTACTCCCAACAGATCGACCGGCTCATGCACTCGAGTCTAATTGCCGAAAACGCTACAGGGGATCTGTGTCTGACGGAGCGGGGCATGCTCCTTTCCGACACCGTCTTTGCCAATTTTGTATGATTGACCAGACCACTTTGGGGTGTTGTGCAGTGCCAGCTGGAGTCGAAATACTAGGTGCAGATCTGCTGAGCGATCGGCAGGCCCGGGTCATGCGCGCGGTAGTTGCCGCGTATGTCGGTGCGGCTGCGCCCGTGGGGTCGGCCACCATCTCCAACCTGCTCGTCACTCCGCTTTCGAGCGCGAGTATTCGCAATACCATGAGCGAACTCACCGAGTTGGGTTTACTTGAAAAGCCGCATTCCTCTTCGGGTCGGGTTCCGACCGAAATGGGGTTGCGGTTGTTTGTGGATCATCTGTTGCAACCCCGCGAGCTGGCGGCGGAACAGCAACGCAGGCTGCGTCATAGCTGTGATGACGCAGATCTCGACGGCGCCATGTACGTGGTTTCTCAATTTCTTTCCGACAACACGCGTCAGCTCGGCTTTGTCATGTTGCCCCGCCTCGAACGCGTACGGCTTCAGCACATTTCACTGATCAGGCTGTCGAGCGAGCGCGTGTTGGTGGTGTTGATTTCGAGATCGGGTCGCGCCTTCCGCAGCTCCCTCGAAGATCGTCACAGTGGACCTCAGCGCGAACTCGATCGCATTGCATCGGTGCTGAACGAGCGAATCATCGGTCGCACCTTGATCGAAGTGCGCGATGCAATGGCGATAGAATCCGCCCACCTGCACAATCAGGCGGGTAGCCTGCTCGCTCGGGCCATCGATCTGGGCCAGCGAGCCCTGGATCTGGCGCGCGAAGCGGATCCGTCGCTGAACCTGGTCGTCGCCACGCGACTCGCACTCCTCGACCAGCCCGAATTCAGCAATCCTGAACGTTTGCGTGATTTGTTCAGCGCCATTGAAGACAACGAGAAGCTCATGACGCTGATGGAAGGTCTGCTCGACAGCGGCCGCGGCGGGGTCAACGTTGCCCTGGGAGACGAACTCACAGATCCGGGCCTACGCCATTGTGCGTTGGTTTCGTCGCCGTACGGCATTTTCGACAACGATACAGAGGCCCAGGGCCTGGTCGGCGTAATCGGACCGAGCCGCATGGATTACCCCCGCATCATCCCGCTGGTGAGTTACTGCTCTCAACTGGTGGCAGAAAAATTCAATGAAAACGTTGCAGCGGAAGAGACGAATCTTTGAGTGGAACCGAACACAGCGAAGGTGATGAGCCCGTCGAGCCGGTCGAGGTAGATGGTGCAGACGGCTCAGACGGCAGCGTAGAAGGCGCAGACGACGCCGATGGCGCAGACGGCGTAGACGACGCCGATGGCGCAGACGACGTAGAAGACCCAGGCGGCGGGGAAGAGGGCCTCGACAGCATTCCAGCGAGCGATGAACTCGCCGCTGCTCT
>JADFNE010000132.1 GCA_022563535.1 Myxococcales bacterium | reverse complement strand
CGGAAACCACCAGGATCGCCCCGTCCATCTGGGCCGCGCCCGTGATCATGTTCTTCACGTAGTCCGCATGGCCGGGGCAGTCCACGTGTGCGTAGTGACGAGCTTCTGTCTGATATTCTACGTGGGCCGTGGCGATCGTGATCCCGCGCTCGCGCTCTTCGGGAGCCTTGTCGATGCTCGCGAAGTCAACCCGATCTGCCAGGTTCTTGTGCGCCTGACGGGCGGTGATCGCGGCCGTCAACGTCGTCTTCCCGTGGTCTACGTGACCAATCGTCCCGACGTTTACGTGCGGCTTGGTCCGATCAAACTTCTCTTTCGCCATGACTGAATCGTCCTCGTTTTCTCTGACTAGCTCTCTGACTAGCCGTTGGTCTGTCATTTGCGATGGACAGCTAGAACATCCGTCGCCTGTCTGGAGCTCACGAGCGGGGTTGAACCGCTGACCTCGTCCTTACCAAGGACGCGCTCTACCACCTGAGCTACGTGAGCGTTTGCTGTTCAATCACCCTGCTCGGCGTTGCTTGCCGTCGAAGCCCTTGTTCTGTGCGCAGTACGCTTGTTCCTCTATTGCCCTATGCCCTATGCCTTATGCTGGAGCGGGAAACGGGATTCGAACCCGCGACCCCGAGCTTGGAAGGCTCGTGCTCTAGCCAGCTGAGCTATTCCCGCCTGGTCCAGCTTGTGTTCCCTCTCTCTATCTAAATCTATCTATATCTGTGATTCCTGTGCTTCTTGTGCTTCGTATGTGCTTACTGTGTGCGCTTACTGTTTTTCATCAACGCGTCGATCAATCGTTGATCTAATTCTGTGTTGCCCGCCGGCCGCTTGCGAATCCTGGTGGAGAGGGGAGGATTCGAACCTCCGTAGGCCTGAGGCCAGCAGATTTACAGTCTGCCCCGTTTAGCCACTTCGGTACCTCTCCGCTCGGGTCCCGGTATCGCCTGGGATCGATTCACGAACGTGAGTTTGTAGTTGCCCCCCGACAAACTGACCAAAAGCGTAAAACTACCCTTCGCCCTCTACGTCCCCTTCTCATTTGCGCATCTACACACACAATTCATTTGCAGTGCTGCGCGGATCGGAATTGGATCGTTCGAACCCTGGGTAATCTCGTATTCTGATTTAGTTCGTGCGTGCCGGATCTCGTGCCGGCCAGTTGTGCTCAGGACTTCGAGGACTCACGCCGCCCGACGTTTGGCCTCATTCCCTCGCATCGCTCAATCGCCTTGTATCTCGCCCCGTGCTTGCTCTCGACCGAATTTCGTTTTCTCAATTTGCCGCTTGAATCGCCGTCGCCCTATCTCGCTCTGTCTCGCTGCCAGACTCCGCGATGCCTTGGCCTTGATTCGATGCGACCGTTTCTGATCGCGACGCTCAGTCGTTCCGTCGTTCAACCCTTCATCCACGCCGTCCACGCGTTCATAACCCTACGATTTTAAAATCGAAGCCATATGCATGCCGTCATCATCCATGCATCCATGCCATGCCATGCCAGCCCGACCGACAATTTGCTAAGCAAACCTCCGGTTCGGAGCTGGCGAGGGGACTCGAACCCTTAACCTTCGGATTACAAATCCGATGCTCTACCAGTTGAGCTACGCCAGCGCGGAGTCGCGCCCGGCGGACTATACCCAACCGCTGCACCCCAGCAACGGGTCTGGCGCAAATTCCTGCGGTGTGGAGCGAAGTTAGAGAACCCGCCCGCATCCTGGGGGTGACCTCATCCGGACCCTTTTCGAGCGAGAAAATCGTCTCCAACAGCTCTCAGAATCGGGACCGGGGCTGGGTTCCCAGGGTTGGCTCCTGCTCAGAGCCGGCCCTCAGCTCGTCTCACGAGCTGGGCCCGCACGCCTCAGGAGTTCGAACAGCAGGACGGCACCGGCGGCGGCGACATTCAGCGATGCGACCTGGCCCTGCATGTCGATGCGAACTGGGTGGTCCACCAGTTTTTGCACTTCCGGGCGCAAGCCCTTCCCCTCGGCTCCGAGAACGACCGCCAGATCGCCTTGCAGCACCCGGTCGGGCACCGTGTACAGCGATTCCGCGGCGGAGGGATCCGCGCCGACCACCCAGAAACCCTGTGTTTTCAGGTATTTGATTGAACGGGCCAGGTTCGTAACCCGGGCCACCGGCAGCCATTCGATCGCGCCGGCACTTGCGCGAACGAGCGCCGGGCTGAGCGGGGGGGCGCGTCTTTTTGACAAGACCATACCCTTGACCCCGGAGCCTTCGGCGACTCTAGCCAGCGCACCCACATTCTGAGGGTCCTCGACGCCATCGAGAATCACCAGGCGACGAGGCGAGTCGCTGGGGACGACCAGCTCTTCAATTGTGAGTTCCGGCAGGGGGCCGACCTCGAGTCCTACCCCCTGGGGGTTCCCGATCTCGGACCAATCGCTGAGATCGGGGTCGAGATTGCGGATGGGAAGCCCCTGCTCTCGAGCGGCCTCGATGAGATCTCGAATCTCGGGACGGCGCTCCGCCCCCGGCTTCACCAACAGCGCCAGCGAACGGCGGCGTCCCGCGCGCAGCGCCTCCACGCAGCTGTGCACGCCAAAGAGCACTTCGGTGGAGGAGGATTGTCGATTGCTAGCGGGGCGTCGTGGATACGCCGACTTCTTCACCGTCTTTGCTCGATTGAATAAGAGGAAAGCACCGCGCGCGAGCCGCGGGGTTCAGAGATCGAGCTTAGCGCGCAAGTCCTCGACGGCATCGAGATAGACTTCGGGGTCTTCGATGCGGGGGTGATTTCTCAGTTCGAATTCCAGATAGGTGACCATTTCTCCGAGTGCGTCGCGCACGCAGCGCTCGCGATCCCCGGGAATCTTGAAGGCGCGCTTTTGGATCTCCTCGGGGTCGAGTCCACCCGCAAATCCCAGCCGCAGTCCCCCCAACAGGCCCGGATAGCGCGCCGCCGAATCCTCGAGCAGCGCAGTCATGCGCTCGAAGACGGCGTCGGGTCCGTCGGCGGCCACCAGCGGAGTGGCGAGTTCTCCGATCAAGTTCACCAGGGCCTTGATCAACTCGCTGAGCGACTCCTGACCTTCGGAGTAGTGATCGCCCGCCGTGCGCGAGTCCTCGGAAATTTTCTTGATTGTAACCGTGCCCGCCAGCCGGAGCATTTGGACGATGCGCGCGCCCGAAAGCGGATCAAGGCCAGCTGCCCGACACGCGGGGCTGAATTCGGGCTGTGCGACCAGCGCATCACAGAGCAGATGCGCGTTGCCCGACAACCCCTCGGCGCCCTTTCCAGTGACTTCGAGCAGAATGTTTGGATCTTCGAGGGCGGCAAGAAAGCGCATCAACTCGTCGCGACGACGAAGGCCCTGAGAAATCAACTTGCGGGTGGGCAGAGAAAGACGAACGACGTTGTCGGGTTGTACGTCTCCCTCCCAGAAGTAGACGCTGCCTTCGGCGTAGGCAAACAGCGAACGAACGATCTCTTCGACCTGCAGCTTGACTCCGTCCCAAAGTTCGCGCGGTGTCAACACGCCGCGTTCGACCAGAATCTTGCCGAGTCGAGAGTTTGGATCCCAGCGTTTTTCGGCATCGCGCAGTTGATCCAGGGTGAGGATTCCGCTGCGAAACAGACACTCGCCGAGTCGGTCTACGCCCTGATTGGACGACGCAAACACGACCTCTCCGCGATACAGGTAGACAGCCTTTTCATGGTCGGCGAATCCGAAGAGCAAAAAGCCGGACTTGGTCGAGCGGTGAAGCATGCTGAGAATATCGGCGAGGGGAAACGACTGAACACTTGCGCTCAGCACAAGGTCCCGATCCCAGGGCACCGCGAAACCTGACGTCGCGGTAACGCGCTCCAGTAGCAGCGTCCTCGAATCGCCGCGCAACAGCCGCAGCGAATCGTTTTCATCGAGACAGAGCTGTTCTCTCAGCTCATCGTTCAGGCTGAGCGATCCACGAAAGTGATTGGTGGGTGGCTCACTCATTGGGCTTCAGTCCGGTTCTACAGCACAGTTGCACGGGTGTCCTCACTCTGTGGCTCATCGACTCACTGGTATAAAGCCTTGAGAGCTTCGCAAGCGGTGAGAACCCCGAATTGACGATCGCGCTGGGGTAACGCTGGGTGCTTTGTCCTTTCGGACATTCGACACTGCACGCTTGCAGAGTTCCCATATTGCTGAAAGCGCACCTGGTTGAGCCTCGTGGCGGAGCTGCACGTTCCTGTGCGTAGGTTCTCAGCCGTGGATTGATATCGACGCGGTGTGCCCGATCGTTCGTTTAAAGTGCTTGAATGACAGCCACTCGACCGGGTATGATGGGGGTCTAATGCGACCGCCTGGAAGCTTTAAATTGATTGGGTACCACGGAGGCCGACGCGGACAAACGTCCGCCGACTCCCAGGACTTCGATCCCTATCCGCTGGGGATGGGACGGGAGATGAGGATCGTCGAATCCCTGCGCAACCAGATCATTGAAGGCGGAGACGAACAATTTCTTCGCATTCGGCGGGTGTTTGATGGGCAGCGGGAGATCTATCGCATCGAGATCGAAGTTCCCAGGCTCTGCTACCAACGGACGACGCTGTTGGATGGAGAAGCGCTCGAAGAACTCCTGGCCCACAAGGAAGTGCGCGACCTGGTCGACGCACGCCTGCCCTAGCCCCTCGCTAAAACGTCCGGCGAAACCCAGCCAAACGACACTACAGTACAGCTAGACAGTAAAGCAAGAATGTGGTGCCCGGGGCAGGAGTCGAACCTTCTCCGGCCACACCTAAACGCTTGATTCCATTGCGTTCTGTCCCTCAATTTGGGGGAACGGAGGGGGAACGATTCGCCTCTTCGGTGAAGAGCCCTCCTTCTACTATTCCCGGCGAGTTGAGTTAGGTGCCGAGCAACTACGAACAGCGCACGAAGGGCCGCACTCGGTGGAGTCCGGGAGTCCCGCAGCTCGGCGATCACAGACTGCCGCTGAGGCTCTGGAACAAAGTGAAGGTGAGTGAATCGGGTTGCTGGGATTGGCAGGGGCAACTTGATCGCGCCGGGTACGGGCGGTGCTTCTACCAGGGCAAAGGAGGCGCAGCACACCGGGCGTTCTTCATGGCACTGGTTAAGCAGATACCGGGCTGGCTTGACCCCGACACAAAACTCGTGCCGAGTCACCACGTCGGCAAGCGAACCGTGATCGACGCCAAGATCTTCGTGGCAGGTATCGCGAAGCGGATTGAAGGACGCCCCCAGATCAGCACAGACAAGCTCGGTGCCTATCGCAGCGCGATCCTGGGGCAGTGGAGCGAGCGAGACGAGAAGGGCTGGACTCGGCCCGACTGGGGCACGATTGTAAAGCGGTACGAAGTGGAAACAGCGGCGGCGGGTAGGTATTCGCCTCCGCACGTTGTCGCCGCGGATAAGCGCGTCGAATCAGGGAACCCCGACGTGAGCCGGATCAGCACGTCCCATGTCGAGCGACAGAACTTGACCATGCGCATGAACATTCGCCGATTCACCCGGCTCACGAATGGATTCAGCAAGAAGGTGGAGAACCTACAGGCCGCCGTCTCGCTACATTTCGCGCACTACAACTTCGTGCGCAAGCACATCACCATCAAGACCGTGCC
>JADFNE010000131.1 GCA_022563535.1 Myxococcales bacterium | reverse complement strand
GGGGCGGTGGGGATGCGGTAGAGACTCCAGCGCGCCTTAGGGCTCCCAGCCCTCGGGCACCGGCCAAATCGCATATGAATCTGGGCCAATTGGCGGTCCGCTACTTGGCGGTGTGATGTGAAACCCCGGTACGGTCCGGGCACATCCTTTACAGAAGTCCAGGCACATCCTTTACACATGGAGGATGCCCTGGATGGAGACGAACTCTACGAAGCAGCGTCAGCAGTTCTTTCGCGACTACGCGAGTGGCCAGTGGTCGATGAGCGAATTGTGTGACCGATATCAGATATCCCGGCCCACCGGATACAAGTGGATCGACCGGATCGAACGCGAGGGCCTCGAGGCTGCCGATGACCGATCGAGAGCCCCGGATCGTCACCCCAACCGAACGCCAGAGAAGATCGAGAACGAGATCTTGGCACTGCGGGAGAAGTACGGCTGGGGTGCGACGAAGCTCAGCCAGATCATCGAGAGACGCCATCCCAAATGGGATCTCCCCGCTCGGAGCACAGTCAATCTCATTTTGGATCGACACGGCGTGCTCAGAAAGAATCGACGGCCCAAGAAATGGAAGCATCCTGGTGCCGTACGACTCGACTCTGCCGGGCCCAACCAGATCTGGCCTGCCGACTTCAAGGGACAGTTCAAGACCCGAGACGGGAAATACTGCTACCCGCTGACGGTCACCGATCACTACAGCCGAATGCTCTTGCTCTGCAAGGGACTCCTTACAGTACGCTCGGACGGCGCAAAGCCAGCATTTAGGCGCCTCTTCGAGGAGTGTGGACTTCCTGATGCGATTCGCACCGACAACGGAGCTCCGTTCGCTTCAACGGGAATCCATGGTCTGAGCGTCCTCAACGTCTGGTGGATGAAGCTCGGAATCGTCCATCAACGAATCAAACCTGCGAGTCCTGGGCAGAACGGTCAGCACGAGCGCATGCACAAGGACTTGAAGCGAGAAGCCACACGACCCCCGGCCGAGAACCTGGCGAAGCAACAAGGGCTTCTGGATCATTTCCAGCACGTCTACAACTACGAACGGCCCCACGAAGCGCTCGACGGCGACTTCCCCGCCGAACGATGGGAACCTTCAAAGAAGGAGTACCCGGGTCGCCTCCGCCGACCCGAGTATCCAGGACACTTCGAGATCCGCAGAGTCAGTGCGTGTGGAGCCTTCAGGCTCCACTCCGGCAAATACTTCCTGGGCAATGCCCTCAAAGGAGAAGACATCGGATTCGAGGAAGTCGACGATGCAATCTGGAGCATCGTCTACTACAACACGATCCTGGGACGGATCGACCTACAAACTGGTAAGATCACCGGCAATTGAGAAGGTGTAAACCATGTGCGTGGACTTTTGTTTGATCTTCCCCCGATTAAATGGACACCACTTTATCTGCGCTGCGCCCGCTGTGTAAGGATTCTGTGAGAACACGCTCAGGCGTGCTCAGCTGAGGCCCAGCCTGATAAACTCGCGCCACGTTTGAAAGCCGGTACACGCGATCGGCTGAAGAAATGGAGCGTATGCCCGCCTACGAAGGTGTCCTGGATGTCGGAGCGGAGGTGTCACCTGCTGCCGAATACACCCCCCGCGAAGAATTGGTTCACACCATTTCCCACGGACTTGGCTTCGTCGCTGCGGTGATCGGCTTGGTCGCTCTCCTCGCCGCCAGCTCCGAGCGCGGCACGGCCTTGGACATTGTCGGCGTCGGCATATTCGGAATCACTCTCACGTTCCTTTACGCTTCCTCCACTCTGTATCACGGCCTTCCCGAATCCGCCTCCAAGAACATCATGCGCAAGCTCGACCACATCGCGATCTATCTGCTGATATCGGGCACCTACACGCCGTTCGTCCTGACGAAGATGCAGAGCTCGCGGGGCTGGGCGATCCTGATCCTGATCTGGGTCCTCGCCGTCGTCGGCATCGTGCTCGAGCTCGTGGGAAACGGCCGGAAACGCAGAACCTCGCTTGCCCTCTACCTCGCGATGGGATGGCTCGCGGTGTTCGCGGTGGAGCCGCTGCTCGAGACGCTGGCACCTGCGGGCGTTACGCTCCTCGTGCTGGGCGGAGTCGTCTACTCGGTAGGCATCATCTTCTATGCCTGGCGCAGGCTTCCCTATGGCCACGCTGTGTGGCATGGCTTCGTTCTCGGAGGTAGCGCATTGCACTTCACGGCGGTGATTGGCTTCGTCGTTCCCTGAGACGAGCACGGCTGGCCGAGCTCGAAGCGATCAGAATTGGATGGTGGTCATGCAACGTACGCGCGGGTTCATGAATCTGGTGTTCGACGTGGTCGAGGAGACTACCTGTCTCATCGAGCGGACACATGATGCGGTCGTGGAGCGGTGGGCGCGGCGGTTTGCGGCGATCGAGCCGGCGAGGAGCACCGCGAGGGTCGTCACAGGTGTCCAGACAGCCCTATCCGGGGGCGTGTTCGAATCGATTCGGATAGTCAATCGGATCACTCGCAGCGCGGTGAATGCAGTCGCCGATCTTGCCGAAGTCCGCCTGCATCAATCTCTCGATTCTGGCGTCGTCGAGCTCGCGACACCGATCAGGTCGACGGCTGCGGGAACCGCGAGCTGGAACGTCGACTACCTCCAGTCTTCACTCAATGGATTCTGGGGCGACTACTTGAGCCGGCGGAGGAGTCTCCTCGATCTCGGCATGACGGTGCGCCATCACGGACGACCGCTTCCAATGACCCCGAAGGCTCTCGCTGCGGCCTATTCGAACCCGACGAGCAAAGTCTGCGTTTTCGTGCACAGCCTGGCCGCGACAGAGTGGCTGTGGAGCCTGTCCTCGGAGGCGCACTACGGCGATCCCGACGTGACCTTTGGCACGCGGCTTCGTGACGACCTCGGCTTCACGCCGATCTACCTGCGATACAACACGGGGCGACACATATCCGAGAATGGGCGCGCTCTGGCGACGCTGCTCACAGAGGTGTTGGCCGCGTATCCCATACCGATCGAAGAGATCGTGCTCGTCGGGCACAGCATGGGCGGCTTGGTCGTGCGGAGTGCGGCCCACTACGCGCGTGAGAACGACGAGCCCTGGCTCGCACAGCTGCGTCACGTCGTGTGTATCGGCGGTCCGCATCTCGGAGCGCCGCTCGAAAAAGCCGTGAACCTGCTCACCGGCGTACTGAGAAGCGTCGAGGCCGCCGGCGCGCAAGTTCCAGCCGAGCTGCTCGATTCCCGCAGCTCTGGCGTCAAAGACCTTCGTTACGGCTACACCGTAGACGAAGAGTGGGCCGGCAAGGATCCAGACGAGGTACTGGCCGATGCCCGACACGATGTGCCGCTGGTCGACGGGGTCGGGTACTACTTCCTCGCGGCGACGATCTCACGCGACCCGGAGCACCCGGTCGGCCAGCTCCTGGGCGACTTGTTGGTTCGGCTGCCGAGTGCATCCGGTGAAGCTTCCGAGCCCGTCCGCCGCATCCCCTTTTCGAGTGGGGCGGTGTTCCCCGGGATCAGTCACATCCACATCGCCAATCACCCCGACGTCTACGAGGCGTTGCGCGACTGGATCGCGGCATAGTCTGGTCGATGTGAGGGGGATGGCCCAAGCGCGGAGCCATCCAACCGGCCCGCCTCCCCTCACGACCGTGGATCGAGCCCCTCGAATAGAGCTGGACTAAAAGGAAAGGGTGGTAGTCCGAGTTCTGCTGACGGGAAACACCTGCGGGAGAGCAGCCGGGAGCAATTCGCTGATCCTGGCTCACGCTAGAGAGTGAATTGCCCTCTCAAATTACACAGCCTGTGGAAGAGCTGACGGCGACCTGCCTCGCCGAGAACAGGAGCGCGCACAGCGGGGTCGCGAAGCTAGAATGCCTGTCTAGCCTGTCACGAACAACACGGGGAGAATACGTGGACGTTGTTACACCGACTCTTGAAGAACTCGCCTCACTACGGAAGGAAGTTGCCGATGGCCCCGTTGTGATGGTCAACTTAATCAAATTTCGAGAGCCCGACGGCAGAGCGCGCTTCGGAGACTACTCGCGTCTGACCGCTCCGCTGCTCGAAAAAGCGGGAACCGAGGTCGTCTACGCCGCGCAAGCGGGCCCGTCGCTTTCGGGCGTCGATTGGGACTTGGTGGCTCTGGTGAAGTTTCCAAACATCGACGCCTTCATCGAGATGATTGGAAGCCCGCTATATCAAAACGAGGCGGGCCCACTGCGCAAAGAAGCACTAGAGCGAACCGTTTGGCTCGTGACGCAGCCCTAAATCGAAGAACGTGGCTACCTCGACCGGCCCGGGGCCGTCGCGTGATCACCGGAGATTGAGTCTCCGGAGCAGCTTCCCGGCACGCCCCCCGCTGTGGACACTTCGGCCACATAGGACACCAATCTCATAAACTCTCCCTATAGAGTTCTATATTTCAGAGTTATCAGAAATGGTGTCTTGGGTGTCCGATGTGTCCACTCGGGGGGCCATCTAGCCTGGCCTGAGCGTGGTCACGCCGCCACGCAGATTGCGACACTCGAACAAGGGCTACTCGCAGTCTAGCGGTTGACATTCGTGCACCAACGCGCTCCGAGTGCAGAATGTCCTTGGACGCAGCACAGCTAGATTCGTGATACCAAAGGCACCGCAAAAAAGCGTACTATTGATATCGAGTTGCCCACTCTCTTTAACTTCGACCGCGGTCTGATTTCGTGGCGAAGGAGGATTTGCGGAATGCCAACCGCAAGACGACAAGCTTCGTTTTATCTGGATCTAGCGACCCAACGAAGGAACGAAGAAACCCTCGCCGAAGCCCACGCGCTCGCCGACCTGGCAGGCGACAAGTACGCCGCCGCAGCCGTCCATCAACTGATCGCGGCAACATTGCCAGATTCGGGCTACGCAATTATGATCTATCCGTGCCTTTACAAAACACATTATGGCGGCGAGGAATACGAAAAAAGACGGATGCCAAGTGGTCATGCGCTCGGCTTGAAGCAGGGACTTCGAAGTGTGAGTGAACTCGCTGTGAAGAATCAGAAGGACATCGAAACACGGCACAGCCGGTACTTTCCCAATTACCGGACGATGGACCAGAGCCAGCGAGAAGAGGCCGTAAAGAGATTCAGCGACGAACTTCAACGCGTATACAAGTGAAAGTCGATGACGCCTGTCCGCTCTCTTTAAACCGCATGAGACCGCATGAACATCGCCACCTTAAACTTGGGACACCAGGCAAGACGCCCACGCCTCATCCCCACCGACCTACTCGAAGCGTTGCTCGCCTTAGAAGCCGACCTCATCTTCCTCACCGAGTACGTCAACACTTCTGAGTACGAGACGGCGCTTCGCACTCGTTGGACGCACGTAGAAATGTCCGAGCAGCTGCCGTACAACGCTCGGGGACTATGGTCGAACCAAGTGGCGGCGCTATCCAGGGAGCCTCCCTCGTTCTTCCAGGCATCCCATCTGTCCCCGACCAATATTCTATAGTAATTCCGGACGGATTCGCGGTCCCGCCTGGATCCCGAGCGTCGTAGCCAAACTTGACGAAGAACTGCGAGGGCGAGGGCAGGAGGCTGACCTGTATGTCAAGATTTCTACGGAGAGCACTAGCAGCGGCCACCCTGCTCACCTCGCTGCTGGCGATCGGCTGCGTGCCAACCGTTATCGCAACAGTCGTGTCGGGATCCATACTCTCCGGCGCAGCAGCGGATGCCTATCTTGGTCAGATCCAAGCTATTCGCCTCAGCACCGGAATCAGCTACGAGGAATTCGATCAGGAGATGTGGGAGTACATCCCGCATGAGTACTCAAAAATACTGATGTCCAGGATATCTTCGTTCGCGAAGGCGTAT
>JADFNE010000130.1 GCA_022563535.1 Myxococcales bacterium | reverse complement strand
GGACTTCCGGGTCGTGTACTCGCGGAGAGACAAACGGTATGGAGCACCGACCTCGCCAGCGATCAATCGACCCCACGGGCAGAGCGGGCGGCGGAAGCCGGGTTGAAGTCTTGCCTCGCCGTTCCGGTGATGGTGGGCTCGGACGTCGTGGCGATCTTGGAATTTTTCACGGAACGAGAAAGTACGTTCGACAATCAGACCCGCGCGGTCGTATTGCAGATTGCTACTCAGCTTGGCCGAGTCGTCGAGCGAGAGCGATCCGTCGATGCGCTCGAAGCCGAGAAAGAAAAATTGGAAGAGAGAGTCGAGCAAAGAACAGCCGAGCTCCGTGACCTGAACGAAGCACTTACGAACCAAATCGCAGAACGCGAGCGGGCTGAGAAATTGACGCGCGCCCATGAAACGCAACTCATGAGGGCCTGCAAAGTTGCGGAATTGGGGTTTGCAATCTGGAACGAGGTAGAAAAGCAGTACGAGAGTGTTTCTGAACAATACGCGGCGTTTCATGATTATACGCAAGACGAATTTCTCGCAGAATTCCGAGACGGCATGGACCACTGCTTTATTCACCCGGATGACATCGACCGCTACCTGGCGTGGGAGACGTCGAGCCCGGACAGTCGAGAGGAATCCGAAATTAGATTCCGGACAGTGCGAAAGGATGCCTCCGTCCGCCAGATTCGAGAGATCGATTTCCCCATTTTTGACGATTCCGGCGAGTTGATCCAATACTTCATCATCCAACAAGACATCACCGACCTGCACGACATGGAGGCCCAGCTCCGCCAGTCCCAAAAGATGGAAGCCGTGGGCCAGCTCACCGGTGGCATCGCGCACGACTTCAACAATCTCCTGGCGGTGATTCTCGCCAATTTGGAAATGGTGGCGGAGATGAGCGGCGACTCGGACGATATCCGCGAGTGTGCCGAGATCGCGATGGAGGCGACCAATCGCGGCGCCAGCCTGACACAGCGGCTGCTGGCATTTTCGCGCAAGCAGGAGCTGCGACCGAAAGCGCTGAATCCCAGAACCCTTGTCGAGAACATGCTTCAGCTATTGCGCCGTACCCTCGGCGAAATCGTCGACATCCGGCTGACGGGGGGATCGGAATCATGGCTCGTCAAAGCCGATCCGAGTCAGCTCGAAAACGCGCTCTTGAACCTCGCCATCAATGCACGGGATGCGATGCCCGGAGGCGGCAAGCTCACCATCGATACCTCGAATATGCAAATCGACGATGATTTCAGCTTTGCGAAGACGGAGATTTCACCGGGTGACTACGTGGTTGTGACCGTGAGCGACACCGGGAAAGGAATGCCGCCGGAGATCGTCGACCATGTATTCGAGCCATTCTTCACGACCAAGGATGTGGGTGAAGGCAGTGGCCTGGGCCTGAGCATGGTTTACGGCTTTGTCATGCAATCCGGTGGGAACATCCACATCTACAGTGAGCAAGGATTGGGAACCACAATCCAGATCTATCTGCCACGTTACAAGGGTGTGGAGAACCCGGTCGAAGATCACCAAATGCCCGAGGAGGTTCCGAGAGCGAACGATGAGGCCGTACTGGTCGTGGAAGACGATGACAGGCTTCGCGCGCTAGTCGTTCAAATGCTCGAATCCCTGGGCTACGAAGTGCAATCCACCGGCTCTGGTCAGGAGGCTCTCGAACGAATTGAGGCGTCCACCCCATTTGATGTTTTGCTTACCGATGTAGTCTTGCCCGGCGGCATGAGCGGCTGTGACTTGGGAAAGAAAGCCGCGGTGCTCAACTCGAATACACCCGTCGTCTACATGTCTGGCTACCCGGAAGACGCCGCGCGAGGTCACGGCGGAATCGATCGGGAAAACCAGTTCCTGCAGAAGCCGTTTCGGCTCGCAGAACTCGCCCGGGCGGTTCGGACCGCCATCGACGACGCCGCAAAGCGAGTCGACTAGCGGAAGTCTCCTCCTTACTCCGACACGCCGACGTTATTGTTCAATCGCCAACACCTTGGACCCGCGGACCGCTTGATACTTGAGGTCCAGCAAAGCCTGGTTGGCATCTGTCAGCCCATAGGTCTCGACTTCGACGCGGATGGGGATCGCGGCTGCGTGTTCGAGAAAGGCGACAATGTCGTGGCGAGTCACGTTGGCCACCGATTTGATTTCCTTCTCCTGCCACAAGTGCCGATCGTAATTCAAATCCAGCAAGCATTCTTTGTCGTCATCCTGCTTGCGAATGGCGTTGATGACCAACCTGCCCCCCGGCGCCAACTGCGCCATTGCCTCGACCACGGGTTTCCAGGCCGGCGTGGTATCGATGATGGCATGTAGCGGCTCCGGTGCAGTCTCACTGGTATCGCCCGACCAGCACGCGCCAAGTTCCAATGCGAATGCTCGCGCCGATTCATCCCGGGCAAAGACGTAGACCCGTGTGTTGGGATACAGATGACGCACCAACTGCAGGACCAGGTGTGCGGAGCCGCCAAAGCCGGTCAGGCCGAGGGCCTGGCCGTCCTGAATCCCGCTCAATGTCAACGCCCGGTAGCCGACACCCCCGGCACATAGCAACGGAGCAGCGTCGCGATCGGAGAATACGTCGGGCACCGGGTAGGCATATTTTTCGGGCACCACCATGTACTCGGCATAACCGCCATCTGCATCACGTCCGGTTGCCATGAACTCATCGGCAAGATTCTCGTCGCTGCTTCCGCTTGAACGGTAGATCCAGCCGACCCCCAACCGGTCCCCCAACTGGTGCCGCCCTGCCCCCTCGCCAACAGCGTCGACGCATCCCACGACCTGGTGTCCCGGCACGACCGGCAGGCGCGGCGGTTTGATTCGACCCTCGATCTGGTCGAGTTCCGTATGACACACGCCGCAGGTAGAAACCTTGATCCGGACTTCGCCATGCGCAGGTTCCGGAATGGGCAACTCCGTTTCTTCCAACGGTTGGGCACCCGGCTCCAGCGACCCTGTCCGGCGCAGCTGCATCGCCCTCATCTGTGCAACCTCGGGACTAACGACGCCGGGATGGCTGTGGCGTCGTGTTCGATTGTAGAACATCTCGACAGATTCGAAGAAATCGAATCAGTTTTCGAGATCTTCCACAGCGCGATGGGCTTGATCGATTGCGCCATCCACGTAGGCTTGCCCTCCGGCGTCCGCGTTGGCAATCGCGATACGGCCAAACCGCTGTCGGCCGACAATAAAGGGAATCTCGTCTTCTTTGAAATGGGGCTCCATCAGCGGGTTGTTCCACCACGAATACCCATGAGGCCAGCGATTGACGGTGATGGCCTCGATGTCATGGGCTGGGTCGAAGCCTTCACTGCCCAGCATTCCGGCGAGATGCGTTCGGATATCCCGCTCGATGCTTTCGAAGGACGTCGTCAGCATTTCGTCGCGCCCTGCTCGATTTTGGTCGCGCTCCGTCAGGCCTGGTTTGTTGGGGACTCGATTCATATGAACGACGATCGGATCGTCGGGGCTGGCAGAGAATTTCACCGAGCCAAGGCTGACCGGAAAATCGAGCATGGCCAATCGATGGTAAGTGCCGGGACAGTGCACGGTATGGATGCCGAGTTTTTTCCAGGGCTGCCAGTTGCGCAGAAGCACATTCGTATAGACGAGCGGGGTTTTTACCAACAGCGCGAGCGCGTCTTTCTGTTCCGCTGGCAACTCGGGACAGAGGTGGGGAATGATTCGGTTGTAACAGGCGAGCACGCAATTGCGCGCGCGAGTACGATACGCCTGCCCTCCGCGCATATAGGTGACTGCCACTTCGCTTGCAGTCTTGGCACTTCCGAGATTGCTCACCTTTACCACAGTGCTGCTCAGACGGAGCCGAACGGCCGCGTCCGAGCGATCGAGGCGCGAGTAATCGAACGGTGCGCCCACGATGTCCTCCATCGTGTCTCCCGGCGCAACACCGGGAATGAGCTTGCGAACGAGAAGCCGCGCAATCGACGCATTGCCATCGGGAAAATGAGCAATGTACGGCTCGTCGAGAATCTTCCAAAAGTGTTTGATGACCCCTTCAAATAGACCCATGTCGGTTGCACCAAAACCCGGCAGCCCGATGACCATGCCCCAGAGCGCAGGCATGAGATCGAGCCCTCCTCCCATATCCCCCAGAACGTTGTGCAGCAGTTCGAGCGCTTGCGGGTCTGTTACGCCCATGTGCTGGATCAGAAATTCGCGGTAGCTGATGCTTTCCAAGTAGGGTCCTTCACCCAAAATCGAGTGGTCGGGCAACTGATCCTTGCTTTCGGTATACAGACGGATCAGTTGGCGCTTGGCCTCATCCGAAATGGGCATCTGCGGTATCGAATCTTTGATCGCCACCTGAGTCGGCGCAGCGGGAAGATAGGTTTCGTAGCTGTACAGTTCACCGCGCACCACTCGATCGACGCCGTAGTGACCGCGATCAAAATAGATTCCCGGACCCAGGTCCCAGCGCTTGTTGAAATCTTGATCATACGCGGTCCGAAACCGATCCACGTCGACGCGGATATCTTTCAACAAGCCTTTCGTGACCTCGCTATAACGTCCCGGGTTTTCGAGGGACTGACTCCCCCCATAGCCGAGTATGCGCTGCCCGCCGGAGACGAATTCGTTGCGCTTTGCGTGCCCGCCGAAATCGTCGTGGTTGTCGAGAATCAGAATCGTCGCGTCGGGATGCTGCTTCTGATAAAAGTGCGCAGCCGATAGCCCGCTGATTCCGGCACCGACCACGACGAGGTCGTAGACGATTCCGTCGGAGTCGGAGACCGGCCCCCAATCGGTACGCCCTTCGAGGGCCAGTTGATGGGCCACTTCAAACGATCCCTGATGGCTGCCACGAAGCCCGACCTGTCCAGGCGGATAGACGTTGGTCGGGTTGGGGGCCTTGGAAGTTCTGGAGACGGTCGCGGCCAACAGTTCGCCAGGCACCATGCTGCCCGCGATGGCAACACTCGCTCCTTCGAGGAAGTCCCGGCGCGTAATGGCACGCTTCATTCCCAGTTCTCGGTCACTGGACAATTGCGGGTCCGATCGTGTGCGCTGTGAAGGCTAGCCAGTCGCTGCGAGGAGAATCTTCAGAGAATTGGGATTGCGGTCCATGAAACTGGGGGAAAGGTCCGATTTGTAGTTCATTCACCGGACGCAGCCCAGCCTATGCCTGTCCGGGGGCTCCGGTCCCGGAAACCGCTTGGGGTCGGGGTAAGCGCGTTCTCGGCACCCGGAGCCTGGCAGCAAGTGGCACAGCGTGTCCGTGCAAGTCCTCGGAAAACCTTCAAAAGAAGCCGCAGCGCCCGCTGGCCCGTCGTCGGGATCTCGCCCGCAAACCAAGTGATGCTGGAGAATTACTCCCCAGCGATATTTGTCTTTGTACCTGCAGAATATTTTCATCCCATTCGGCAGCTCGCCGGAAATTCTAGGGGTCACGTGGTCGCTCGCGGTCGAGGAACAGTCCTATCTCCTTTGGCCCTTTCTCGTCATGCGTTTCTCGCGCCAGGGACTCGTGAAAATCTGCCTTGCCCTGTTGATCGCAATCGGATTGTCGATCGGTGACCTCAAGTTTTGGCGGCCCCAGGTCTACTCGCTGGGCTGTAGTCTGATGGCGGCGTTCTGCGCGGGGCTCATCTTCCTGGTGTTGCGTCTGCGCGATCACACATTTGTCCGATTGGTCTTCGAAGCGAGCTGGCTGCGACTCTGCGGTGCCAGAGAACTTGACCTAGTAGTCGGGATCCGGAGTACCGGGTCTCTTCGAAGAAAGCACTGGCCTGGGGTTTCGTACCACTGGTTTGGGAGTAGGCACTTTCGGGCCGGTTGGGCGCCAGGGCCTCGGCCAGCATCTTCATCTCCGCGCGCGTCTTGTCGTCGAGA
>JADFNE010000129.1 GCA_022563535.1 Myxococcales bacterium | reverse complement strand
CGAAATAGGGGGTCAGCAAATACTCCGAACAAGCGTATCGAGCTCCGGGTTTCAATACGCGGGACATTTCTCTTGCATGCGCATCGAGCTCCTCCTTCTTGAAGAAGGGCCAGACCGCCTGGAAGGAAAAGCATCCATCGAAGGTGCCTGATTCGTACTCGAGCGGCTTGTGATGATCGCCAACTTTGAAGTGGAGCCGATCGCTCATTCCACATTCCGCGGCCCAGTCGATTGCGTTTTCGATCTGATTCGGATCGATGTTGTAGCCAGAAACCTGGCCACCGGTCAACGTGGCGATGTAGTGCGCGATTCGTCCTCGCCCGCATCCCATATCCAACAGATGGGACTCTTCAGGGTCCTGTACACTCAGCTCTTTCAACACGGCTTGTTCGCATAACAACTGGTTCCCATACAATCCCTCCGATTCGTTCAGCTGGGGAGGAAGGTAGAGTTTTTCTAGATCGAAGACTGACAACATGTTGTTCAAGACCTTGTAATAGTCCGCGACGGCTTTCGTCTCGTCCTCCGTTTTGGTCTCTTCACCTGCTTGCATTCGTTGAAGGAATTTATACCCGTCGATACACGCTTGTTTGTCTTCTTCCGATAACGTTGCCAGTCGCTTCACTCCTGTGAGCGAAGTCTTGATCCTGTACCAGTCCACTTTGCGCACCCCTGCCTCTTCGGGCATGTCGAGACCCGGCGGATCAGAACTTCAAATCCGCACCTCGAGTCCAAGGTCGAGTATTCTGTCGACTAAGCGCGGAGGGAGCAAGAGTAGGGGCGACTTTTCGGTTCACGGGTTGCCAGCTTGCCAAGCAGCTCCGGCCCCCTGACTCATCGAGGCGAGTTCGCCGACTCGGGATCGACGGGAGACGGTCTGGCCCGGGCTCACAACTCCCCCGGGCTCGGATAGTGGCCTCCCGGGAAGTATTCGAACCCCGGCCCTCAACTTCGCAGCCTGAATGTGCTCGCAGGGTCGAAGCTCAAGGGCGAATGACTCCAACGGTGGCCCGAACAGAAAACGCCCGGAAGCCGAAAGCCTCCGGGCGTTTCTATCTGGTAGCGGGGAGGCGCTTTGACCGAAGCGAGTCAGGTGGGGCGGCTATTTTGGTCCGACTGCGGTTTGTCGCTTGATCGAGTAGCTAGATGTCGTGCCGCTCAGACGAACATCGGCAACGATACGGTAAATCCGGGATCGTCGGAGTCGTCGACGGGACTGCTCTTACTGACGGGTCGCGGATGTCTCGGTAGTTGATGACGCAGCCCGTGGAGAATCGTCTAACGTGTTTTCGCGTCGACAAGAATCCCCACCAGTTCCGCCGTTTCCGTGCCCTTGTTGATCCAGGCGTGGTTTGTTCCGCGCTGAATCACGACATCGAAGGGCAAGAGATCCACTTGGTCGTTGTCCAGTAGCAGCGTGACCTCGCCGCGCAGCAGGACCACGTAGTCGACGGTGCTCGTCTTGTGCATACGGGGGTGGAGGCTGGTGTCGGGGCGGCAGTGAGCGGCACCGACCACTTCGAATGATGCCGCTACTTGGTGACTCAGTTCTTCACGGCTCTGTCCGCGGTCTTCGGGTTCGACTCTGAAGAAGCGAAAAACCGTGCCGTTCTCGGGCGGCTCCAGCTTCACTCTACGCCCGTCCACCGCGTCGTCGCTACCGAAGTCGGCGGGTGAACCGTCTGTAGCCCAGAGTTCAGTCAGCGTACCGAAGTCCATCGCCGGACCGTCGCTCACGACGTGCGATTTGCTGTCGTTGTCATTGCCTGTGACGATGCGTCTGGACATGCTTTGTCCTCGATGATTTGCGCTACGTCCTTCGAGCAGACGTGAGGGTCGTCCATGGCCCGCCGAAGCTCGAGTTGGCGGTGTCGAGTTCTGAGTAGTATTACTCCATTATTCCAATAACCGAAGTCCCCGGCAATCCAGGCGGGATCACGAAGCGGGGAGGCGATTCAACCGAAGCGAGTCAGGTGGACTGGGCGTATTGGTGGGGCTGCCGTTCGTGGCATAGCTCGAAATTCGGATTATCGAGGCTGCGTCGATAATCCGAATTTCGAACTCTGCCGAGACGAACGGACGGCACACTCGTTGGCGGCAGCTCCGTCTCGGGGCGGCGCCCGGTTCAACTCCTGTCGGGACTGCTCCAATGCGGCTTGTGCGGCGGCCCGGTCCACATCGTAGGCGGAGGTAAGTATGGGTGCGGGTGGCGACACAAGCGCGGCCCGAAGATCTGCTCTGCGGAGCGCTGCATCAAGCCGGGCGAGTTGGAAGCCCGAGTATTGGGAACGATCCGAACCCAGATTTTGGTGCCGGAGATCGTCGAAGAAGTAGCGCGCCGGAGCCTGCGGTTGGCCCAGTCTCGGTTCGAAGAGTCCCACCGCACGCTGGCTGCTGACCGGCGCCGGCTAGACGAGGTCAAGCTCGAGGAGCGCAACCTGATCCGCGAGATCGCGAAGCTGGGAACCTCGGATGAGTTCTACGAAGTTCTTCGCGAGCTGCGCGAAGAGAATGCCGCGATCCAAACCCGCATCGAGGCGGGCCAGCCGGAGTGGAGCCCCGCAAGTTTGGAGAAGCCTGTGAGTGCGGCGATCTCGCAGATCGAATCACTCCTCCAGGCGTCTCCGGAAAAGGCCCACCTGGCGTTGGAGAAGCTGCTGAGAGGCAACCGGATCACACTCCATCAGAGCCCAGGCAGCCGCGAGTACAGCATCGAAGGGACTGCCGAGCTGACGCTTGAAGCACATACGGTCGGTCGTCATGAGACGACCGACCGTATGCTTTCGGTGGTAGCGGGGACAGCTACCCAATATTGGACGTAACTAATTGGTATTGTTACGGTTCGTGAAATCACACTGGTGTAGTTGCCCCCAGAGTTGCCCCCTGGTGATTGCGTCCCAGCCCTATCGCGCCCGGCTATCCGCCGAATTCAAGGCAGATAAGGTTGTCGGTCCCCTGACCCGTGCGTTGGGCAAAGGTGGCCGCTTGATCGGTATTCATTCCTGCGGCAAGGACCCTGGGGCATGGAAATCATCCAGCGGGTGTGGCCTGACGAGGCGCCCTTCACGACTGATCGCCACGACATTCTGCGGGCCTTGCGCAAGTTCCTGGGTAAAGACTCCCGCCACTACAACCTGAACGCCTACGCCGACTCCCGCTCGATTTTTCGCTACGACATGCACACACTCCCCAATGAGGTGGAATCCAGTATCGGCACATCCACCCTGTTTGCGGCCTGGAACGCCGCAGTGTATGTCGCGCAAATCGAGGACGAACGCCTGTCTGCAGTCGTGAAGAGTGGCCAATACCTTGAGGCCACGGAGGCCACGCTAAAAGCACACCATGGACTCTGGTTTAATGACGAGTCCTATGTGATATCCAGAAAGAGGGACTAGCCGCCATGAACCCCGACCTGCTGGAAGCACGAATCTCACATACCCTGTCTGAACTGGTGGCAGATGGTTCGATCGAGTTGATAGAAACCAGTACAGCCGCGATCCATCCCGGCCAGAAGCTTCTGCCCTACGCGATGAGCGTTTTTGTTCCAGCCCTGGCCAACCGAGAGTTGATGACGAACCTGGATCGGATGCAGTCGTTGAGCCGGGCGGGATTTAATCCAGTGCCCCATCTTGCCGCCAGGCGGCTGGCTTCGGAAAAGCAACTGCGGGAGTTCCTGTCTCGCGCGGTGGATGAATGCCAGGTCCGGCGCGTCCTGCTGATTGCCGGTGACAAGCGAGAGCCCGCGGGACCATTTACGGATACCCTCGATGTACTCGACAGCGGCTTACTGCAAACCTGCGGTATCAAGGAGGTCAGTTTTGCCGGTTATCCCGAGGGACACTCCCTGATCTCGCATCAGGCGTTACAGGAAGCGCTGGCCAAGAAGTTGGCCTGGGCGGCCGGTGCTGGTATCGGTGTCTCGGTACTGACCCAGTTTACCTTTGCACCGGTACGCATCATCCAATTCTGTGTAACTCTTGAGAAGGAAGCCCCGGGCGTGCCGGTGTATGTTGGCATGGCGGGACCAACGCATATTGTTTCCCTTATGCGCTATGCCCGCCTGTGCGGAGTAAGCACGTCCCTGCGGGCAATGCAAGAGATGGGGATGAAGGCGGCAAAACTGGTCATGCATACCGACCCCACTGAGCAGCTGCAAATGCTTGCCCATCACTGTGCGACGCATGCAGGAAACAACATCATCGGTATTCACTTGTACAGCTTTGGCGGATTTTCCGATTCAGCACAATGGATGCACGATGCAATTGGCGCAGCTGTCGCTGGAGGACAGGCCGCCCAGGCAAACTGACGACAGGATTCGGAAACGGCAAGTGCTTACCCGGGTCGGCCATATCGCTCCTGAATTCGGGAGACTTGCCAACGTGCTACTTGGCCGGGGTTGCGGAAACCCAGCTTTAATTACCTATCCTCGCTAGAATGAGAAGGGTTCGCTGGCGCTTTTGCCCGCGACCCCAGGGACGGGCGAGGGGTCCCCCATGCGCATCCCCACCAACCTTTTTTCGGTGCTCGTCGACAATTTTAGATGCTTGCACGCAGTCCGAGACGGTGCAGGGTCCGGCGCCACTCGAATCTTTGTTGCGCTGGCCATCGTTTTCGCCCTCGTGACGGCACCAACTCGCCAAGTCGCCGGCCAGACCACAGTACAACTCAAGGCGAACGCCGCCGAAGCGGCCCGCGCCGCAAACGAGGCACGACAGCAGGCCGCCGAGGCAGCGGAGCGGTTGGAGATCGCGCAAGAGGCAGCCGCGCAGACGGCGGCCGCAGTTGAAGCTGCCGAGCGCCAGGCGGGCGCTTTATCTGACGCCGACCGTGCGGCCATCGAGAAAGTGCGGCGTGAAGCCGAGCGTGCCAACCGGAGGGCAGACGAGGCGCTGGCTGCTGTCGATGAACTCCAGCAGCGCTTCGCCTGGGATCGCAGCGGAGCCTACATCGGGGTTGCGGTGTTCTGGGCTCCCGAAGCGTTCAACACGGACGTCCGGGTCGACTCGTCCAAGGGGTTCTCGGGATGGCTCGGTTACCGTTTCGTTCCCAGATTCGCCGCAGAACTTCGCGCAGACCGTCTCAAAGACTTCGATTTTTCCGGTTCCGGCTTCACGGGCTCGCTCGAAGCCTGGGAGTTGACTGCAAACGCCAAAATCTTCCTGCTGACAAAGCGATTCCAGCCCTATGTCTCGATCGGCCTGGGAGCCTTCGTTTCACAGCTCAAATTCGTGGCTCTCGAGACGGGCGAGAGATTTTCGGACAAAGACACCAACATTCTCTTCCGCCCCGGCGTCGGCATCGACTACTACCTGACGCCCAGCCTTGTCCTGGGCCTCGAAGCGAGTTACGTCTCCGTCGGCGGCGACCTCGACGAAGTTCGGTTCGGCCTGCTCGGCGGCGGCCTCAGCTTTCGATTCTGACGCCCGGCTGCGTGCTCGAATAGCGGCAAGCCGCCCGCCGCAGGCTTTCCAGTCGCTGTCAGTTTTCAATATTGGTCCGCTCCGGCAAAGCAGGCACCACATTCCTCGCTCGCCTGCTTTCCCGCAAACTCACATCCCCAACTGCTCACCCTCAGTTTTCCCACCCGTGGACACTTCGGCCACATAGGACACCAATCCCATAAACTCTCCCTATAGAGTTCTATATTTCAGAGTTATCAGAAATGGTGTCTTTGGTGTCTTATGTGTCCACTCGGGAGGGCCATCTAGGCTGGATAGGTGGCGACCCGTCGCGTATCTGTCCTCACTGAGCGTGCCCAGGTCGTTTCGCGGAGTTTTCGGAGACATCTCGGCATGGAGCTGCGAACGGATGAAATCGAGGAGGTGATCCTCTTCGATCTCGTGCATGTCCTTGTGCCGAAGTGTTCGAACAACGCTTCTGT
>JADFNE010000128.1 GCA_022563535.1 Myxococcales bacterium | reverse complement strand
GGGCTGACGCGGGTTCGGTTCACCGATTACGGGATCGCTTCCGTGGGCATGCTTCCCGGAACCCTGCTCTACGTGTACTCCGGCAAGCTCGCAGGCGACGTCGCGGCCCTGGCAGGAGGCCCCGCAGTCGCCAGGGGATGGGGCTACTACAGCGTTCTCGCATTGGGATTGGTCGCCACCGTCGCAGTCACGATGCTCGTCACGCGAAGCGCGAAGCGCGCTCTGGCGGAAGCCACCGGTGAGTAGGGCGACGGAGATGAGGCATGAGATCAAACCAGCGAGGGCTCGACGATGACCGCGCAGATCGAGATGCAACCTGCAGACGTCCATAATGAACAGCTGGTCGCCAACGTCCACCCTGTGGATTGGAAGAACCCGATTCCCCAGGATCGCTACAACCTGGTCGTGATCGGCGCGGGCTCGGCAGGCCTCATCACCGCTGCGATCGCTGCGGGACTCGGTGCCAGAGTCGCTCTCGTCGAGCGCTATTTGATGGGCGGCGATTGTCTCAACGTCGGGTGCGTACCCTCGAAGAGCCTGATCCGAGCCGCGCGCACGATTGCGGAGGCACGCCTCGCGGAGGCGTTCGGCATGCCCCTTCACGCCTCGACCGCGGTGGACTTCGGCGCGGTCATGGAACGAATGCGACGCATCCGCGCCCAAATCAGCCACGAGGATTCCGCGCGTCGCTATCGCGACGAACTCGGCGTAGACGTCTTCCTCGGCAACGCGCGATTTCGCGGATCAGATACCGTCGAGGTGGACGGCGCCCGGCTTCGCTTCAAAAAAGCTGTCATCGCCTGCGGAGCGCAAGCGGCGGTTCCCGCGATTGAGGGCCTCGAAGAAGCCGGCTACCTGACCAACGAAACGGTTTTCGAACTGACCGAGCGGCCCAACCGACTGGGCGTGATCGGCGCTGGCCCGATCGGAGCGGAACTCGCGCAGGCCTTTCGGCGCCTCGGCTCCGATGTCAC
Source organism: Myxococcales bacterium (assembly GCA_022563535.1). NCBI lineage: Bacteria > Pseudomonadati > Myxococcota > Myxococcia > Myxococcales > Myxococcales bacterium. The sequence goes on along the minus strand of JADFNE010000128.1, from coordinate 4,926 downwards.
GGTTGTTGACCGCGCTCCGCAGCTCTTGCCGCGGGAGGACGCCGACGCCGCGCAAATCGTCAAGGATCAATTCGAGCGTGAGGGCATCGCCATGCTGCTGGGCTACAAGCTGAGACGTGTCGAAGTACTCGATGCCGGAAAGCGCATCCACGTCACCAGCGCGGATGGCGAGCCAAAGACCGTCGATGTGGATGCGATCCTCGTGGCAGTGGGGCGCGCCCCCAACGTGGAGGGCTTGAACCTCGAGGCGGTCGGCGTCGAGTTCGACCCGCAGCGCGGCGTGCACGTCAACGACTACCTCCAGACCCGCAATCCCAACATCTACGCGGCGGGAGACATCGCGATGGCCTGGAAATTCACCCATGCCGCGGACGCAGCCGCGAAGATCGTGGTCCAAAACGCGCTCTTCCTGCGCACCAAGAAGCTGAGTTCACTCGTCATGCCCTGGTGCACGTACACGGACCCCGAGGTAGCGCACGTCGGCCTCTACGAACGGGAGGCCGCCGAGCGCGGCATCGAACTCACGACCTTCAAGGTCCCGCTGCGCGAGGTAAACCGCGCGGTCACCGATGGAGAAGACGCGGGCTTCGTCAAGATTCACGTCAAGAAGAAGAGCGGCCGTACTTTGTGGGCGAGGGGAAGCGACAGGATTCTGGGCGCCACGATCGTCGCTTCCCACGCCGGCGAGATGGTCAGCGAAATCACGCTCGCGATGGTGAACAATCTCGGTCTTGGCGCGATCCTGTCGACGATCCACCCCTACCCCACCCAGGCGGAGGCTCTGAAGCGGGCCGCGGGAGCCTACCTGCGCAGCCGAGTGACTCCAAGGATGGGGCGACTGTCCGAGCGCTTCATGGCATTGCGTCGCTGAGAGGAAGGGCGCGAGCGCAGAAATTCACCGCGGGTCGGGGATCGCCCATCTTCGCCGAACCCGGGTAGACTGAATGACTGAACGCCCAAGATCAAAGGAGACCATCGTGTCACTATTTCGCTTCCTCGGATTGGGGGAAGCTCCCGAGAAGAACCGCGACGCCGGGGACACCGAGTCTGTCCGTCGAATCGCCGCCAAACTCGAGCGGCTCGAGCCGCAGCGGGCAAAATACCTGGCGGCTTTCGCGTACGTGCTGGCGCGCGTTGCCAACGCCGACCTCGAAATCGACGCGGCCGAAACCGCAGAAATAGAGCGCTCGCTGGCGACGATCTCCGACCTGACGGAAAGCGAAATCGCGCTCGCCGTCGAAATCGCGAAGTCTCAGGCGCGATTGCTCGGCGGAACAGAGAACTACGTAGTGACCCGCGAATTCCGCAAGAATTCCACGCTCGAACAACGAGGGCAATTATTGCAGTGCCTCTACGCGGTTGCGGCCGCCGACGGATCGATCTCGAGCATCGAGAGCTCAGAGATCGTCGGCATCGCAGAAGAGCTCGGATTTACGCGAATGGAAGCCAACTCCCTGAAAAGCCAATACCGAGACAAGCTCGCCGTACTCCAGATCAAGAGCTAAGAGCGCGGCTCGTTCCCCCGTCACCCCACCCGAACAACCAACTTTGCAAACGAAAGCCCTGAGTAAGTAGACGCTGCTTTGGGGAGCCGCTCGACGGCTGGCCGCCGGTTTAGTGTCGCGTCAGCAGCAAGGTCTTCGGATCGAGAGCGACGTGGAGGTTGGTGAGATCCGGATTGTCATGGTCCTTGAGTGCGCGCAATACCACCGTGTCGTCTCCCGGCTCGAGGGCCAGAACCACACTCACCAGATCTTCGACACGCTCGACGGAGGGCGGCAGCTGCGCAACCTGCTCGTTGCTGCAGGAAATCGATAGCCAGACTTCGGCGGCGAGTTCGCCAGCGAGTTCCTTGAGGTCGGCGAAATCCTGACGCGAGGTGGTTTCGAAATCGAGTCCTTCGATCAGGAGCATCGACGGCTTACCCGAAACATCGGACTCGACCTTCACGGCTTCGCGCAGCTTCTCAGTCGTGAGTGCATTTCGGGGGTAGACGCGGATGCTTCGATTGCGATCGATATCGACATGCACCTGGGCTTCATTTTCCAGGTGCGCGCTTGTCACGAGTTCTTCGAACACGGTGTCGTAGTGATCGCGAATGTGGGAAACCGTGTGGGCCATCGATATGTGAAGCACGCGTCCCGATCGCAGTAGCTCATCGAGTGCCACACCAACGATGAAGGACGCTTTTCCGACGCCGTGTCCCCCGATGACGATACCCAGATTGCCAGGTCCCAACCCACCGTGGAGACCCTTTTCGAGCAAGCGCAGGGGGCTGCGCGCATTTAGAAACTTTCGATACACGCTGAACTCCTCGATCTACTCGTTGTCGTCGCTAATTTTTGAACTGAACTTTTCCTTGAGCTCCTTTTGGACCTCGGCAGGCGCGGGCAAATAGCGCGCGAATTCCATCGAAAATTCTGCCGTGCCTTGGGTCATCGAGCGCAGGTCGGTCGCGTACCCGAACATCTCAGCGAGGGGCACCTCTGATTCGGTGCGGGACATGCCCGCGGACTCAGTGGTCCCAATCACGGTACCACGGCGTTGCATGATCGTCTTGAGGATCGCCCCCTGGTAATCGACGGGTCCTTCGACCTCGAGCTTCATCACGGGCTCGAGCACGATCGGCTTGGCTCTGGGGTACGCATCGCGGAACGCGCCGCGACCCGCGGCCTGGAAGGCCATCTCCGAGGAGTCGACGCTATGCGACTTGCCGTCGTCGACGACTACCTTGACGCCGATCACCGGGAAACCGATCAACCGCCCCTTCTCCATGCACTGCACGAAGCCCTTCTCGACGGCCGAGATGTACTCTGTGGGGATTGAACCGCCCTTGATTTCGCTCACGAACTCGAAATCTTCAGCGCCGTCTTCCGCAGGCTCGATCCGACCCCCGACGCGGCCGTACTGACCGGAACCGCCCGTCTGCTTCTTGTGGGTGTAGTTGAAATCGGCGCGTCGGGAGATCGTCTCGCGATAGGCGACCTGGGGCGCGCCCGTCTCGACCTCGCAGCCGTACTCGCGCTTCATCCGCTCGACATAGACGTCGAGGTGAAGCTCCCCCATACCCGAAATCACGGTTTGGTTGCTCTCTGGGTCCACTCGGGAGCGGAAGGTGGGATCTTCGCGCACGAAGCGACCGAGCGCCTTGCCCATGTTGTCGACAGTCTTGTTGTCGATGGGCTTGATGGCGATCGAGATCACCGGTTCGGGAACGTGCATCGACGTCATCGAGATCTGCACCGATTCGTCGGTAAAGGTATCGCCAGACCTACAATCGATCCCGAATAGCGCCACGATGTCACCGGCAGAAGCGTCTTTGATGTCTTCCATCGAGTCAGCGTGCATCCGGACCAGCCGACCAACCTTGTGTTTCTTCTTGGTGCGGCTGTTGATGATCATTGCGCCCTTCTTGAGCGCACCCTGATAGACGCGAACGTAGGTGAGTTGCCCGTAACGACCGTCTTCGAGCTTGAAGGCGAGGGCCACGAGCGGCTTGTTGGGATCGCTCTCGAGCGTCAGCGAAGCCTCGTCGTTTGAGAGATCGACACCCGTGTTCTCGCCGTCGAGGGGGCTGGGCAGATAGCGAATGACGCCATCGAGAAGCTTTTGGACACCTTTGTTCTTGTACGCCGAACCGAGAAAGACCGGCGTGAGTTCCATCGAGAGCGTTCCGTTCCGCACGGCTTCGTGAATCAACTCTTCGGTCACCGTCTCTTCGAGAATTGCCTCCATGAGTTCATCCGAGAACATCGAGACGGCATCGAGCATGAACTCGCGCGCAATCTCGGCATCGTCACGCATCTCTTCGGGAATCTCTTTGGTGACGACCTTCTCTCCGTTGTCGCCCTCGAAATACGTGGCCGTCATCGCAACCAGGTCGACCACACCCTCGAAGTCGGCCTCGAGACCGATCGGGAGCTGCATCAAGATCGCATTGTGGGCGAGCTTCTCGCGCAGCTGCTCCGTTACCTGCGTCGGGTTCGCGCCCGAGCGGTCGAGCTTGTTGATGAACGCCATGCGCGGAACCTTGTAGCGGCGCATCTGGCGATCCACGGTCATCGATTGGGACTGCACGCCCGCCACCCCGCAGAGCACTAGTATGGCGCCATCGAGTACGCGCAGCGCACGCTCCACCTCGATCGTGAAGTCGACGTGGCCCGGGGTGTCGATGATGTTGATGTGGTGATCGTTCCAAACGGTGTGGGTCGCCGCGCTTTGGATCGTGATGCCGCGCTCTCGCTCGAGCTCCATCGAGTCCATGGTCGCGCCGACGTCGTCTTTGCCCCTCACCTCGTGGATCGCGTGAATCCGCCCGGTGTAGAACAGGATGCGCTCAGTGAGCGTCGTCTTGCCCGAGTCGATGTGCGCACTGATCCCGATGTTTCGGATCATCGATAACTCGTTGATCATTTCAGCCTCGGCAGTAGCGAGGGCGCCAAGCGTGGTTTCGCGCCATTCCGCTGGGTGGGTAGGGGGATGAGTGGCCACCCGCCCGAATTCGTGTCGGAAATCCCAGCCGTTCCCCCACGGGGACTCCGAGGGGCTCGACCGGAAGCTGCACCGGTCCTCCAATGGCTCTTAATTGGGAGGGCAAGTCCTTTTGGCCAGGGCCGTCCTGGTGATCCGCATGGCCAAACGGGACTCCAGCGCGGACCCTTCGACCCAAAGGGCCGGGAAGTTGAGCCATCCGAGGGTAAACGTCAAGTCACCTGCACCGTTACCGCGGAGAGCGCGCTGCCTCTCTATGCGAGGCGGGGGGAGGGCGTGCGGCGAATGGCTCGCCCGCCAAGTAGAGCGGGAGTGTGCGGAGCGGGCGAGCCATTCGCTGCGCAACCCCCACCACCCCCGCAGATCCATGCACAATCTCCAAAGACGACCCACGGACGGGTTCAGATTGGGGATCATCAGCGGGTAACGGTGCGG
>JADFNE010000127.1 GCA_022563535.1 Myxococcales bacterium | reverse complement strand
GAGCGCTGACCGCCGCGAGCCTGCATGCCGAAGTCGAAACGGCGATCAAGCGAGGCGCCGCGTTCCTCGACAGCCAACAGATCCGGGAGACCTTTCCGGGATACCGGGAAGCCTACCGGTTGGATCCAAAGGGGGGTTGGTGTTTTGCGAGCGTGTGGCATGGATGGCCGGTCAGTGACTGCACGGCCGAAGCGTTGGAGGCGTTGCTGAGTACACCGACGGCAATCCTCGACGCCGATGACAGCCGTAACGCGGTGCGCTTCATCCTCCGCTGCCAGAACTCAGACGGTGGATTCGGAAGCTACGAGGCGCGGCGATCCAGGGTGGGACTCGAATGGTTGAACCCGGCCGAAATGTTCGGGGATTCAATGACCGAACACTCCCACGTCGAGTGCACCGCTTCGTGCATCACAGCGCTCGCCAGCTTTCGACGCCACTATCCGAACTATCTGGGTGGCGAGATCGAGCCGGCGATTGCGCGCGCGCACGAGCGCTTGCTGATTTCGCAGGCTTCGGACGGTTCCTGGCGCGGCGTCTGGGGTGTGCATTTCATCTATGGAACACTATTTGGTGTGCGAGGACTCCTCGCCGCGGGTACCAAGCCCAACGATTCGGCCATTCGCCGGGCGTGCCATTGGCTTCGGGCAAGACAACGAGCAGACGGCGGATGGGGAGAGGATCCCGCCAGCTGCGTGAGCGGCGCTTATGTTGAACATCGAGAAAGCCAGGTGATTCAAACCGCCTGGGCGCTGATGACGCTACTCGCGGCGCGCGACCCGGATTGGGGAGCCATCGTTCGGGGTTCGCGCTTCCTGATCGAGCAGCAAGAGGAGTCGGGCGGCTGGCCCCGACAGGATCCGGCGGGTGTCTTCTTTCGCACGGCGCTACTCGACTACACCCTCTACCGCCAGTACTTCCCGCTCTGGGCGCTGTCACTCTACGAATCGCGGCGGCTGGAGCGATTGGCGTTTTCCCCGGAGCCGGCAGTCCCACAAGAATCCGATTCGATTTAGCCGCGCTCTACCTGACGAGAACACGCGCGACCACCCTCATTACCGATCGTCGCTCAGACTCCGAGTCGAATTCCTCTGCGGGAGTTGCTGCCCGGGTGCGGTGATGGGAGGCCTTCGGGCTCGAAATGATTAGAACAAGAAAGGAAATAATGCCTTGCGGTGTTTTGGATAGTCCGGGAACCGTTCGCGGTACCAGCGGTGGTTGGCGAAGGCACGCGGCCCGAGATTTGCTGCCGTGTAGAGCGCAAAGGCCAAACCGGCAAGCGACCAGGTCGCCAAGGCAAAACCCAGCCACTCGAGAATTTCACCGAGATAGTTGGGGCAAGTCACATACTCGTAAAGCCATCCTCGCGGCACCTTGTAACCTGCCTCCCCAGGTTTGCGCAGGTCGAGCAGAATCTGGTCGGCCTTCAGGTTGATTCCAAAGCCGAGCATGAATACCGATACCCCCGCAATGAAACGAGGGTCCAGCAACCAGTCGTTTCCATATGCACCGAAATGTGAAATCCAGCGCGCATTTACATAGGCGTTGAGGGTGTTGAATGCGATGGCCAAGCCCATGATGAACAGGGCCATGCGCTTTCCTTCTGTACGCAAGCGAAAGGGGAAGATGAACACGCGGTGGATGTAGTGGAGCTGCCAAAGGCCAAGGAAAGCAAGGGGCACGGCCTCGGTGCGATGCTCCCCCTGCATGAAAATCCAGGTGAAGAGCACCACCGCGGGCATCTCCATGAAGATCCAGCCAGCGCGATTGGGAACCGTGGGTCCCCAACCCGAGCGCTGATGACGGCCATATGGCGCTGTGATGAAGAGCAGCGCCATACAGGTCACCCCCGCCAGGAGAATCTCGAGCCAGGTTGCCCAGGAATGAATTTCCGCTTCACTCATCACGGTCTCATCTACATCTACCTTCCCTTGGTCCATCGGCCCATTCTGCCCGAACTCGGCTGATGGATAACACCATACAGTCATCACCACGCAATGGACGCGCGCGCGCCGAACGTGCGCGGGCGGTCATAGGCGTCGACGAGTGGCGAGCCGAGCAGGCTCGACCCGACGATCTTGGTCGTGGCCACGTCTTTGTCGAGGGCGTTGTCGATGAAGAGATCCAAGCCAAGGCGGCTGCCCTCGCTCCGCCACATGAGGCGGAAGTTCAGCAGGAAATAGGCGTCCTGGGTGTCGGCCGGCTCGTTGGTCGGGCGGAAGAAGACCTCGTCCGATGCGTAGACCTGCGCGAAGGGCGTTACGCTGCCGAAGCGCGCGAGGTCGAACTCGTACGTCGCGGTGAAGCTGCCCGAGAAGCGAGGTGCGCGGGAGAGTTGGTTTCCGGTGCAGTCCTGCTTCGAAAAATCCTTTGCGTCGAGGCAACCCTCGTAGTCGGTGTAAAGCGTGTCCAGAAATGAGAACTGAGCCTCGAGCGTGAGCGGGTCGATCGGGAGCCAGGTGGATTCCAGCTCGATGCCAAAGATGCGGGCGTTCGCTGCGTTTTCGACGAAGTTCTGAGCCTCGAATAGCTGGCTCACCTGCAGGTCGTTGTACCAGTAGATGAACGCGGTGACGTTCAACAAGAGTCGGTTGTCGAACAGCTTGTTCTTCAGGCCGGCCTCGAGGGCGTAGAGGTTCTCGGGATCGGCGTCCTCCGGGGAGAAGATTCCATCGCCGCAATCCGGGGCGTCGGGGTCACCGCCCTGGTCGGGGTCGCAGTCCGGATCGTTGCCGAACTCGCCGCCAATCGGAGCAATGTCGTTATTCAGCGTACCCGCCTTGTAGCCCGTTGCGAAGCGGCCGTACACGAGGGATTCGTCCGTGATCGGATAGTCGAGGCTGATGCTGCCGGTCGGCTCGCCCCAGTTCTCGGAGCGATGATCATCGATCGCTTCGAAGAGCGCGAAGCTCGTCGGATCGCCAAATTCGTCGACGAGATAGATGATCGGACTCACGAGGTCCGACGTCTTCCAATCGTGGCTGTAGCGGACTCCAGCCTCGATCCGAAGCTTGTCGGTGATGTGATACCAGCCGTTCACGAAGCCCGCGATCGAATAGGCGCTCGATTCGAAGTCCTGGTGGAAGGGTACGGGGATATCGATAATCGTATTTACATTGTTGAGGAGCGGTATTGTCGCGGGCGCATCGATGGTGTTGTCGCCCGTCGTTCCGAGATGGAAGATCCCCAAGAGCCAGCCGCCATCTCCTCCGTAGTCGGACGACCAGTCGATTTCACCGACCCACTCGTTGCCCGCCCACCATTGATTGGCAACCGCGAGCGGCACGTCGGAGTAGTCCTGATCGTTGACGCTGTAGTCGTCGAAGTCGGTGTATGAACCCAGTACGCGCAGCTTCGTCGCACCGAAGAAGGGGATCTCAGGCAATTGCCACTGGATGTCGGCGTTGCCGCTGATCATCTCGTTGTCGATGTCGCCCTTTGCATCCAGGTAGACGTGCCGCTCGTTCTCGGGATTGTCTGTGGCTCCGTCGTAGATATCCTGCTCATTGAGGGGGGGCGGGAGGAACGGAAAATCGACGAAATCGGGCTCTGGCCCATCGCGTTTCAGCGCGTAGCCGACGCCAAGCTTCCTCGCGTAGTTGAAGCGCAACGTCATTTCGAGCGAATCGTCCGGTGTCAGCAGCACCTGGGAGCGGATACCGAAGTCGCTGGCGTCGTCGGCGTCCTGATCGGAGCCCGTGATATAGAGGTTCTCCTGGTAGCCGTCGCGGTTCTCCCAGAAGCCGCTCAAACGCACAGCGGCGAGGTCTTCGACGACCGGCACATTCAACACGCCGCGGACCATCGTCTGGTGGTAGTCGCCGAACTGAAAGTCGCCGAGAGCCTCGAAGTTCGGGCTCGGTGGAGTCGAGATGATGTTCATCGCGCCACCCGTGGCGTTGCGACCGTAGAGGGTGCCCTGGGGTCCGCGGAGAACCTCGACGCGTTCGACATCGAAGAAGGTGAGCGCCGTGATCGATCTCGCGCGGTTCTGATAGATGCCGTCGATGTGGACCGCCGTCGACTGATCGGTGCCCTGGGCATTCGACACGCCGCGGATCGTGATCTTCGCCTCGCCCCGCTCCTGGCCGTAATGCATGCTTGGAACGAAGGCCTGGATATCCTGTAGCTGCGTGATGCCGGCGGCATCGAGCTGTTGACCCAAGATGGCCGACGCCGCAGCGGGCACCTCCTGCAGTTTCTGTGAGCGCTTCTGTACGGTGACCGTGATCGTTTCGATGCCCGCGTGCGGCTCGTCGTCGGCACGCACGTCTGCCAATTCGGATTCGCCGAGACCACCGTCGAGACCGTCATCCTGTGCTCTCGCTCCGAACGGGAAGAACGCGACCGCGACGACGAGGAGCCAGGCCTGGCCGCGCCGGCGATCATTCCACCACATCAAGACTCACTCTCACCCACCACGCGGAGTCGTCGTTCCAGGGCTCCCATGTCGACCGCGCGCGGGGCTCCGAGCTTCGAAGCGCTTAGCGGCAGCTCGCGAAGAGGGCGGAAGCGCCGCCGCGCTCGCGCAGGCGACTGAGCCCCGCGAGCCCGAGCACACCCGCAAGCAAGAGGATCTCGCGACTGGGCTCGGGAACAACTTCCACGCCTTGCCAGGTGTCCTTCACCGTAGCATCCGCATCGGGTCGATCGATATCGTCCGAGGGGTCGCCCGGCGTTCCGTTATCGCTTGCGAAGGCGTCTCCGAAGCTGGTGTTCGTGAACACGGTGAAGGTCGGCAGAGGGACGTCGTCGATTCCGTCCAGGTCTCTCGGAAACGGATCCGTCACAAAGCCGCAACCAAAGCCTGTGCAGGTCGACTCGCCGATGACCGATTCCTGGTATGCGTTCACACCCACCACGTTATCCCAGGTGATCGTCGAGCCGGATAGGGTGCCGGTGCCCTTTCGCGACAGCATGGTACTGATGGTCGTATGCACGAGTGATAGGCCCGACGCATTGATCTCGAACTCCCGCTCGAAGTGCGTATCCGTGAGCTCCACGGGTCCATCGACGATGTTGCCGCCCGGCGAATCCGCGGTGAACTCGATGGTGACGAGGAGGGGATTGTCCACGAAGACGTCCACGCTTGGGTCTCCAGAGTCCACTACATCGACGACGTATTCGACGTCTCCAAGTCCTAAGGGCGTACCAGAGATCTGCTGCCGGTAAGCCCCGCCGTCGATGGTCTCCAAGCTATACGTGATCGTCACCTTCGGCTCGGGGAGTGCCTCGGCATTGGTGGCGAGTATCGCCACGGATAACACAATGCCCAGCATGCATGCTCGCCGTAACGAACTCGTCGAGAGAAGAGCTTCCGTATGCATTAGGTTCCTTTCGTCGCCGCTTCGTGAATGGCACCGCGGCATGGTGAAGCAACCGCACAACAGTGAATACCCCTCTGGATGCAACGCCACACTATACAGCGAGCGCGCGGGAATATCCGGAGACGAAGCGGTTCCTCTCGCTGAGAGACGACTGGGGCGTGTCTCGCGCCAAGGCCCTTCCCCGAGGGTGACAGGGCGGCTGGTCATGGATTTGTGGGCGAAATCGCGTATTGGGTCAGAAGGCAGCAGTCAGCATCGCGCCGAGCTGCGCGTGCTGGTGCCACGGCGGCGATCGTGCCGGTCTGGTCCCTCTGGGAACCTTGTATGGCACTGGAACTGGCCTCGGAAAACATTCGAGTGAACGCTTTGTGCCCGGTGGCCGAGATACTCCGGTTGGCTCGCTTCCTGCCCGGCCAAGTGCGGTGGTCTTTCTCCACTCTCCCGCTCTACTGAACGGAATGCGGGGTAGGTTCAACCGGTCGCTGCAACATCTTCTGTTTTAGCTCATAACCCAGGAGGTGTCGCAGATGGCAAGAACAAGAGGAGCGAGGTTTTCGGCTTCGCAGAAGAAGGAACTCTGGGA
>JADFNE010000126.1 GCA_022563535.1 Myxococcales bacterium | reverse complement strand
CGGAATCGTTGAGCTATTTCCCCGCCCGTCCAACCCATGCAGGCTACTCCTGCCATCCGTTCGGCCCGTAAATTGCCCCCGCGGCTCCTCTCAGATCCCCCGTCAGTGAAGGCATCTAGTTGTAGAGACCGCCTTCCGTGAGCCCGCGCTAGACTGCCCAGATGGCCAGCCCCGAAACTGGACTCTTCTCAGAGTTGAAGCGGCGCAACGTCTTTCGCGTGGCAGCCATGTACGCCGTAGCAGCCTGGCTCGTCATCCAGATTGCGGACGCTACTTTCGAGCCCCTGGGTGTCCCGGATTCCGCGCATCGGATCCTGATCCTGGTGACTGCACTCGGGTTCCCCGTGGCGCTGGTACTGGGTTGGCTCTTCGATTGGACGGCCGAGGGGTTGGTCAGAACCCCGGATGACCCGGAGCAGGAGGTGGTTCGTCTCCGTAGCAGCCGACGCATCGACTTCGCGATCATCGCGGTGTTGGTGTTGGCGCTCGGAATGTCTCTATTCGGGCCGGAGATGGAGTTTGCAGGCTACCCGGCTGATGCTCGCGCTTCAATTCGGTCGATCGCGGTTCTCCCGCTCGAGAACTTGACCGGTGATCCGGCACAGGCGTATTTCGTCGAGGGAATGACCGAGGCTCTGATCACGGGCCTCGCTCGTATCCGTTCGCTTCAGGTGACCTCTCGCACGACGATGCTTCAGTACACGGGTACGACTCTGTCTCTTCCCGAAATCGCGCTGGAGCTCGGCGTAGATGCCCTCATCGAGGGCAGCATCATGCTCGATGGACGACGCGTTCGGATCACCGTCCAGCTCATCGATGCGCGCAACGACCAGCATCTCTGGGCGGATCAGTTCGACCGCGATCTGGGTGACGTGTTTAATCTTCAGAGTGAGGTGGCACGGAACGTCGCACGTCGGGTCGAAGCGCGACTTTCTGCCCGCGAAACCGAAATGCTCGCGGATGCAGGACCGGTCGATCCAAGGGCCCAGGACGCGTACCTCAAGGGTATCTACTTTGCGAACAAGCACACTCCCGCTGGGGCGCTGCGCGCCCGTCGGCATTTCGAGGAAGCGATGCGGCTGGATCCGGAATACCCACACGGGTATGCGGGTCTCGCCGACACGCTCGCGTGTTCACCCATGCACACATGGGCCATCGCGGGCGAGGGAGAAGACGCGACACCCATCGCCGTGATGGATCTGGCCTGGGAGCTTGCCAACCGGGCCGTCGAACTCGACGCCGATCTCCCGGAGGCGCAGACCGCACTCGGTCTCGTGCGCTTGTATCGTAACTGGGACTGGGACGGCGCATTCGAAGCGCTGGATAGCGCAGTCGATATCAGTCCGAGTTATGAGTTCGCGCGACGCGGGCGTGGATTCACCCTGGCCAGCTACGGCGAGTTGGATGACGCGATTCGCGACGCCGATCATGCCCTGTTGATCGACCCACTGAACGCCCAGGTCATTCACATGGCTGGCCAGATCTATGAATGGAGTGGGAATCTCGAGCGCGCCGAGGAACTCTATCGGGAAGCCACCGCCGTGGATTCTGCAAATCCGAATGGCCGCCACGCTCTCGGAATTCTTCTTTGCAAATCGGGTGTCGTCGAGCAGGGGATCGCCCTGCTCGAGGAGTCTCTCCAGATCTCCGCTGGCGATCCACTCATTGCGGGCGACATCGGCTGGTGCTTCGCGACGGCCGGTCGCAGCGACGACGCACGCTCATTGCTGGCCGATCTGACCGAGCGGTCGGCCCTCGAATGGGTCTCCCCGATCGCGCGTGCGAGAGTTCATATCGGTCTCGGAGAAAACGACGAAGCCCTTGCCGAGTTGGAGCGTGCATACAAAGAACGCGCGTACGGCGTTGTCACGCTGGACGTCGAATCGATCTGGGATCCAATCCGCGCTAGCCCTAGGTTTCAAGCCTTGAGACGGGCCGTCGGATTGCGGGATCAAAACGCCGCCAGCGAGATCTGAAGCGCACGACCTGGACAGGCTGCTTACCCCCCGATCCCCAGTCTATTCGTCTTCTTGAAGAGGTGCTTCTGGGTCGCACCTCCCTAGGGCTTCCGGGGCCGTCCGGTATCCAGCAGGTCGGTCGCGATGGGGAGTTCACGATTGAGACCCCCGCGTCCCCATCAGCGCCGGCAAACTGGGTCGAGAGGAGCGTCACCGTCGGGCTGAGCTCGCCGCCGATGCGACACGAAATCCAGCCGGCGGCATACTTCGTGCTACTGGTTCACCGCGCGGGAGACTCAGGTGCGCAGGAGAAGAGAATGACGAGCGGATCTACCGAACACTATGACGTGGTGGTCATCGGAGCGGGTGTCAGCGGCATGTACGCCCTGCATCATCTGCGCGAGATGGGCCTTTCGGTGCGGGTGTACGACGGTGCCAGCGACATCGGTGGCACCTGGTGGTACAACCGCTACCCGGGTGCACGGGTCGATGGTCCGGGCAGCCCCTTCTACTGCTACACCTTCTCGGAAGAGCTCATGAAGGAGTGGGACTGGGCCGAGACGCAGTCCGAGCAGTCCGCGGTGCTGGCCTACCTCGAACATGTCGCCGATCGGTTCGACCTCCGCCGCGACATCCAGTTCGAGACCTGGGTGCAAGACGCCCGCTACGACGAAGCGGCGCAGCGCTGGACGGTGGAGACCAGCACCGGCGTGCGTGCCTCCGCCCAGTTCCTGATCTGTGCGGTGGGCGCCCTCTCGACCGCGAACATGCCCGACATCCCGGGGATCCATGACTTCGCGGGCGAGTGCTACCACACCGGTCGCTGGCCTCATGAGCCTGTTTCCTTCGAGGGCAAGCGCGTTGCCGTGATCGGTACGGGCTCGTCGGGGATCCAGTCGATTCCCGAGATTGCCCGCGAAGCCGAACACGTGACGGTCCTGCAGCGCACGCCGCAGTACGCCTTCCCTGCCGGCAACCGTCCCATCACGCCCGAGGAGATGGCGGAAGCGAGAAAGGACTGGGACGCCGTCCGCGCGAAGATGTACGCGCACCAAGGAGGGTTCCCCTTCGACCCCAACCCGTCACGCTCCGCCCTCGAGGACACCCCCGAGCAGCGCAACGCGATGTACGAAGAGCTATGGCAGCGAGGTGGCTTCGGCTTTTTCCTGAACCTCTACAGCGACATCGCGATCAACGAGGAAGCCAACGCGTCCCTGGCCGACTTCGTGCGCGGCAAGATCCGCGAGATCGTGCGCGACCCCGCGACCGCCGAGAAGTTGATGCCCGACCACTTCGTGATCACGAAGCGGCCGATCCTCGACAATGGCTACTTCAAGACCTTCAACCGCGACAACGTGACGTTGGTCGACCTGCGCGAGGATCCCATCGAGCGGTTCACGCCCACCAGCGTGGTGACCCGGACGGGCGAGCACCCCATCGACGTGCTCGTGCTGGCGACCGGCTACGACGCCATCAGCGGCTCGATGCTGCGTCTCAACCCCAAGGGACGCGACAGCATGAGCCTGAAGGAGCGATGGCAGGATCGTTTCCACAACTATCTCGGCATCACGATCGCGGGTTTTCCCAACCTGTTCATGATCCACGGTCCTGGGTCGCCCGGCGTGTTCTACAACATGCCGCTCGGCGCCGAGCGCCAGATGGATTGGATCGGCAACTGCTTGCGCCATCTACGCGAGAAGGAGCTGGGTGCGATCGAGCCTACGGCCGACAGTGAAGAAGCATGGGCTGCCGAAGTCAGCGCGATCGCCAACGCGACTCTCTTCCCCCGTACCAACTCCTGGTGGACAGGCGCGAATATCCCCGGCAAGCCTCGCTACTTCTCCGTGTACTTGGGCGGCGCCCTGTACTACCAGCGCATCGGCGAAGTGAGGGACAAGGACTACGCAGGGTTCGTGTTCGAGCAAGCGCACCGCGCGGAGCCTGTTCGAGACTCCCACCGAGTGGGGGACCGCTGACCTCACTGCACTCCGGCCGCACTCCAGGCTTCCTGGACCTAAGTACCTGTATTGGTGACGTTTCAATGGCGGGGCGGCGCTTTCGATTCCCGCGCCCGCTTCCCCCAGAGATCCCCCGTCAGTGAAGGCATCTAGTTGTAGAGGTCCTCGTTGTCGGGTGATTCGGGTGGCAGGCTGGCGGCAACATTCCGGCAAGTGAGGCTGGCAAGCCTAGATCCCTTGACTTCGATCACGACAAAGATCGTTTAAAACTCGCTGTGCCACGTCAGCTGCAATGATGCCTTGTTAAGCCGCACGGCGTGCACAGGAAGGTACCGAGTTGTGACGGTGTGCGTTCAACCTGCAACGGTCACTCCGTTTCGCTGAAGTACCTCCAACAGCTTGGGAATCTCAGGGGGCCCAGGAGGGATCTCCTTGCTGACGGCGGTGAACATCTGTGTGGCAAGGCCACCCTGGCCGGTGAGTTCGAGCACCTCGCCGCCGTCGTCACCGTAGCGAAAGCTGTGCACGGTGCCGGCGGGCACATGCACGAGCGTACCCGGCACACACAATACGGTCTTCTCCGCGCAGGTGAACTCGACTGTGCCCTTGAGGACATAGAAGGACTCGTCCCAGTTGTGGCTATGAGGTGGTGGGCCTGTTCCCTCGTCGCCTTGCTGCAGGGTGATCTCATACGCTTGCGTCGCTGCGTTTGACGCGAGCACGGTCACCTTGGTTCCGAGCACATTCAAGGCGGTATCGTAGTCTGTAGGTGTCACAACGAACGGTTGAGCTTTCATAGTGTCCTTCTCTCGAGTGGACTAGATCGCGGAGTGACCTGTGCGGCCTAAACTACCTTAGGCCGCGAGCCTTCGACCGCGCAAGCAGCAGCCTTCGCAGCATAGTAGCAGCGGGGGAAACGGCTTGGCGGCACAGAATCGCATTTGAGACCCTGTGGTCGCCGATTCGGTGCGGTGGCGAGGGCTTCTGTTGGGTCTGAGGCGGCAATCTTTATTACTCGTCAGTGAAGGCATCTAGTTGTAGAGGCCGTCCCGGGTAATGGAAATGCGCCGAGTGGCGGGACTGGTGGTGGGTGTTTTCTTGGAGGAGGGTTTGACCGTCAGCTCCGCATTCGGGCTGCGGTCCCTAATCCGCGCTTCGCTGAGGATTGATATAGCCGTTAGTCTGGAGCTTTAGCCCGGTGCGCGAGCACCACCCACACGCCGCCGAGGGTTGCGGCCGAAGCGATCACCAGCCGAGCGCTTACTTCCTCGGCCAAGAACATGACGCCGCCCAGTGCGGCAATCGCGGGAACAGACAACTGTACGGTGGCTGCGCGCATTGCGGCCAGCCCTGGAAGTGCCTTGAACCAGATCGCATAACCGATACCAGATGCGATACCGCCGGACGCAGCAGCTAGGCCTATTCCGCCGAACGTAGCGTGGAAATCCGCACGGAAGGCCCAACTCACCGCGAGCACCAGTGGTACGCAAAAGATAAAATTGTTTGCTGTCGCTTCCAGCGGGTCGGCGACGCTTCTGCCGAGAATTGAGTAGATGCCCCACGCGACGCCGGCGACAGCCATGAGCATGGCGCCAATCGAATCCGGCGCTGTAACGCCCGGGGAGACCAGATACACCAAGCCGGCAAAAGCAACGATGAGTGCGCACCAGGACACAACATTGAAGCGCTCACCGGACCGCAGTGCTATCGCAAACATCGTCAACTGGACGGCCGCAAACAGAATCAGAGCACCGGTCCCGGCGCTCAACGTGATATAGGCGAACGAGAAAAAGGCCATATAGCCGAACAGCATGATGACCATTCGCCAGTCGGCCGATGATCGCCCCTGCTTTCGCCATCGTGGTGCCATCAGCGCTGCAAGGACGAGCGCGCCAGCCGCGACGCGGACGGTCGCAAAGGAGGCTGCATCTATCGACTCAGCACCCAACGCGAGTCGGCACAAGACTGAATTGGCGGCGAATGCCACCATTGCCAGTGCTGTAAGAGACACTACGTTCAATGCGGTTCTGCCTGCGTTGCTTTCATCCAAAATAGAGACATTGTAGTCTGAACAATACAGCGGGACCGGAGTCAACAAAGGAGTATCGCGATGAGGGTGCAATCGGATGGGGAGTCGCCGTGGTCCCTTTCCGGTTCCCCTGTCAGTGAGGGCATCTAGTTATAGATGACTGCATTGCCGAGTATTCCGAGAGTGACCGATTTCACAGCTGCTGTGGAGGTTTCGTCGGAGGGAGGGAATATGAATAATCGGACTTTCAATGTCTGGCTCGTGGCCCTGGTCGTGGTGTTCACCACGGGTTGTATGGAACCAAAAGATCGCCGACCCGGACTACGCAT
>JADFNE010000125.1 GCA_022563535.1 Myxococcales bacterium | reverse complement strand
CCCGATCGATGGCAACCATCATGTCTCCGAAGCCCGCGTTGCCGGTAATCTCATTGAAATTTTCATCGTCTGTCAACCCGTTGACGTTGTAACCGACCCACTGCGGCCCCGTGGTTTCGATAGTGGAAGAGCGAGAGGTTCCAGTCGGGATGCCCCTGGTCAATAACTCACGGGCCCACGAGTTCGAAGACGCGCATCAGGCCTGGACCGGAGAGGTTCGCCGAAAGGAACACGAGCCGGAAGCCCGGCAAGTTCTCGTAGATGCGAGCGTCGGAGTGGAAGAAGTTGGCTAAGGGCGTGCGCGGATCCGGGCGCCAGTTGGCGTCGACCTGGATCCCGGCGGTGTACAGGTTGCGACCCCAATAGTCGCGGTTCACCAGCACGTAGCGGCAGTCGTTCTGGATCAAGAGTGCACGGTAGTCCGCCAGATTGCCGTGAACGAAGGCGTCCGAGAAGTCCTCGATGCGACGGCGACTGCTCGTCGTCTCGTACTTCGGTTGCACGAGAATCGGATGGCGTCCATGAGCGAGCACAGCCGTGCCCGTCTCGTAGTCGGTGGCGATGGCCTCGTTGCTGGGGATGTGTTCTTCCGCCCAACGAACCACTTCCGCCAACTCCACGCCGCGCACCGGCGGGCGATACCACGGGCACTGGTAACCATGGATGCCAATGTAGAAGTAGCGCAGCTGAAAGACGAAGAAGAACACGATCGCCAGCACGCGCACCGGCAGTCTGCTCAGACTTTGCACCGCGCAGGCGCCCACTACGGGGAGCAAGAGTGCCGGCAGGACGATCGTGCGCCGCACCAGAAAGGCGGATATCGATCCGGCAATGACGACACCCAGCAGGGTCATGAGGCGCGCGTCTCCACGTCGGCGCAACCAGCCATAGCCACCCCAAACGAAGGCGACGGCGATCAGGCCGAGGCCCGCGCCCAGGAAGCCGAACATGTCGCGCCCGGTCGCAGTGGCGAAGGGCCCTTGCCAGAGCAGGCGCGCGTCGAAGGAGAGATCGGAGGGATCGGCGGGCAGCACTCCAGCGTTCGAGACCTTCGAGGCCATCAACTCGAGAACGTGCGAGTAGTCGCCCTGCCCACCTGCCACGAGGCGCGTGACGAGCAGCAACACGACCAGCAAAACGGGAGCCACGAGCCTGGCGCGCGCCGAACTCAGGCGCCCGCTGTCTTCCAATCGGCCCGCCACCCAGAGGCAAGCGGCGACGAGCACCGGAAGCGAGACGAGAAAACCCTTGGCGCGCAAGACGGGAATCACCAGGGAGCCAAGTGCGATCACGGCCAGGCCCATCCACGCGTCTGGATGGGCCAGCGGGTTCTCGCCGCTGCGCAGGTACCAACCCAGCAGGACGATCGCTTCGATGCTCAGCATGAAGCCCATCGCGTGCCAGGTGCTCGCGGCCAAGATCAAGCTCAGGGCCGTCCCCAGGATCGCGAAGCGCGTGCGCACCCGCAGCGCGCGCGCAAACAAGTACAGGTGCAGTGCCAGCCACGGCAGGCTGAAGTCCTCGCGGATGAAGATGAAGCCGATCGTGCGGTAGTTGCCGAGCAGCAAGAGGTAGATCGAACCCGCCAAGACCGCCCATCGAAGACGTCCGCCCAACTCGAAGGCGAGCCCGAAGACGCCCAGCACGGCCAAGCTGGCGAAGAAGCCCATGACCCAGACCGCCACGACGTGCAGCGGTGTGTCTACTCCTGGCATCAGGTAATCCCAGAGCAGGTAGGCCCAGGCGACGACGAACTCTTGCCCAACCGTGAACATGGCCGGTATGTCGGAGCTGGCCGGGTGTTCGATGCGCGGGTCCGCGCCGAAGTCGTCGGGGGGCAGGCCTCCGTTTTCGACAATGCGCTCGGTGATGTAGTGCAGCATCCCGGGATCGCTGCGCAAAAGGGGTCGCGCGTCTGCGGTGTCGAAGTTCGGATCGCTCAGGGTCGTGTGGATGCGAATCGCCGCCCCGGCTCCAACGGCGAGAAGCAAGAAGAGGGCTACCAGGAGCCTCCTTCGATGTCGTTCGAACCAGCTACTCCCGACTTTCCGGGAGGCCTTGGGTCTGCGCGAATGGGTCGCGGCCTTGGAGCGCGGCTTCTTCTTTCTCGCCTTGGCACTCACGCGCGATATCCTGGTTCAACCAGCGGCTAATCCATCAGGTCAGGCTGCTCGGCAACAATTACATTGTAGAGCGGCTGAAAGCTGAACCAACCAGCAAGGCTAGAGCCAACGACCTCGCAAGTCTTGCGGGCATTTTCATCATCAATCAGTTTTGGGGTACCGGCCGCTTCCACCAACAACTGTGCCTGGCAACTACGCTCCATAGTGATAAACCACCAGGCGGCCTCTTCAACCGACTGGCCAACGGTCAACAAACCATGGTTCTGTAATATGCAGGCTTTGTTACTGCCCAATCCAGTCGCAATGCGCTCCCCCTCTCCCGTTTCCAACACGACGCCGGTGAAATCCTCGATCACCACATGGTCGTTGTAAAACGCACAGGCATCTTGGGTAATCGGATCCAGTTTGCGACCCAAGGCCGACCAGGCCTTACCGTGAATAGAATGGGAATGCGCGGCGGCAACCACATCGGGACGCGCTTTATGAATATGGGAATGAATCGTGAAGGCAGCGCCATTAAGTAAGCCTTCACCTTCAACCACTTTGCCGTCGTGACTGACCAGCAGCAGATCCGAGACCTTGATTTGCTTGAACGACATCCCCATGGGGTTGACCCAGAAGTGATCGGTGTGCTCGGGATCTCGCGCGGTGATATGCCCTGCTACGCCTTCATCAAAGCCGAACTTACCGAACAAACGATAGGCGGCCGCCAACCGTTGCTTACGGTGCAGTCGACGCTCTTCGAAGCTGCCCTCGGGTTCACCCACCGGCAGATTCTCATCGAGATTCATGATAATGCGATTGGCTTCAGTCATGGCCCTGCCCCGGCTAGCGTCAAGACGTTCAAGAAATTTCATACCTTCGATGACAAGGGATACAAACCTTCACCCCTTGTTCAAAACCACACTCCCTACCACCCTAGAAAGAGTATTTGAAATCAGCACATTCGGTCAAGGGCAGATTCGCTTGCGACGTCACGCGATCCCGTAGCGGAGTCGTGCGCCTAGCTCAAGAAGAGACGGTAGGCGGGACGCGGGGGTTCAGTACAACTGGGTGGTTTTTCATTGTATCTGCGACGGTGTCGTCGAAGGTCGCGCATCGGGAGCGAATTTGGGCCAGGTAGGCGGGCTTCCGTGCGGTGGCCGGAGTTTCTCATTGAACATCAGAATCGGCCTAATCCTCTCTGGCCTCGACGTATGGAACGCGTGTGGGAGTGGGGAATAACTCCTCGAATGGGCATCGCTAGTCGAACGCCTTGGTTGTCGACGGCCTGCTACACCGAGTACCGTCTGTCACCGAAGCGCGTCTTTGCGCTGTCGCCCATCTGGTGAGATCTGCTCTGTAACGGCACGAATTGAGGTCTAGGAATTCTATTTCCGGAGGTTGACCTCATCGCAGAAAAACAAAATGATTGTTAGTTAGCGAGTTACAACGCGTTGATCCGCCCGCGCGGAAGTGTTGGATCGATCGCACTGCAGCCTTCGAACGGTGTTTCGGAGAAGGTCTGACCCGTCACGCAGGCCTTCTCGTCAGTTTCCGAGATCCCGGACTCTTGAATCCGAAAGTGGGAGACGAGGTCCAGGTGGCCGTCGCCGTTCACGTCGTCGAGGTGACCGCCGATTTTGTGTGCTGGCGTCGCTGACGCGGGTGCGAAGCGCAGCGTCGACCGATCGATCTCTGTTACGTCGAAGTCCGGGGCACCCAGAACGGCCACGGGAATCACACCGCGACTCGCGAGATTGACCGCACCCGATTCGCCATCCCCCCGAATTGCGATTTCGACGGGTAGCAGGCGCGTATATTCGGGGCCGAGATCGACAATCTGCAACCCCCCCGAGCCCGTTGCGCCATAGATCAGGCCGTTGGCGAGCTCCAAACCACGCCAATCTCCACGCTCCGCCGGAAATCCGCCCATCAAGACGGGATGTAGCGGCTCCTCGACGTCATGGACGGCGAGACCCCACCTGCCCGCGCTGTACGCAAAACCATTCTGAACGAGGATCGCACTTCCGCCATCATCGGCCGAGGAGATTTCGACAGGCTCCGCGGGATTGGAAACGTCGAAGACGCTAATGGAGTCATGGCTGCCAATGTACGCAAGACCTTCCTCGACATCGATGCTCGATATCCAGTATTGAGCCCGCCTCGACGAATAGATCAGCGTGGGATCGGCGGGATCCGAAACATCAATGATGAAAAAGCCGGAGCAGGTTACGTAGGCGAGTTTCTCGACGACCGCGATGCCGGGAGTTAAGCAGCGAAATCCGGATGACGTCAACTCGACAACACTCATCTCGGTGGGGGCCGACGGCTCTGAGACATCGACAACCCGCAGCGCGACGGGCGCCGCACGCGTTCCCCGATCTACCACGTACGCAATTTCTCCGATGACCGCGACCTTCGCCGTGCTTCCCGCGAGCGCCAACCCACCCGCACCGGTTGCCGCGCTCGGATTGGCGACATTGAAGATCCGCAAGCCGTCGACGTCCGCCGCAACGTACGCGAACTCACCCTTCAGTTCGACGTCCAGCGCAGAACTAGCGGTGTCCACACCGCCTATCGCAGCCGGTGTCCTCGGGTCTGTCACGTCGAAGATCCTGAGGCCACCTGCGGAGACCCGCAGATCCCCAACCGCGAGGTACGCGGCATCGCCCGAGACCGCTACGTCGTACGCCAACCAACGGTGACTGCTGGAGTCTTCGGCCACAGCGGCGCCCACCTCGACCGGCGTATCCTGAATGGAGAGATCGACAATTTTCAGCCCATCTTGCCCTGCGAGATACGCATGTCCGCCGTAGACCGCCACGTCATTCGAAAGACCGGAATAGATCGACCCGCGACGAGTGGGCGCTGATACGTTGGAGACGTCGACGACATCCATGCCGATACCACCGGTGTACGCAAACTCACCGACCACTTCGATCGAGCTTCCCAGCACTAATTCACGGCCAACAGAAATGGGGTTGGTGGAATCCATCACGTTGACGATTTCGAGTCCACCCGGTGGACCGGTCGATGGATCGGTGTTGGAATAACGGAAAGCGGTGTATACATGCTCCCCCACCAGTTCGATGTCATCGGCAACATTTTCGGGCAGCACTCCGACCGTCGTGGGCATTTCGGGATTCGACACATCGACCACTTCGAGGCCGTTTCCTGCGAGGTAGACAACACCTTCAGCGGCCTCCATGTCGCTCGTAAAAAATATGAAAGTTTCCGAAATCTGGAATGGTTCAGTGGGATCCGAGACATCGATTACTCGGAGGGCAGATCCGCAGGGAAGTGAGCCACAGGGATTGACAAAAAATTGATCCACCAGGTAGGCGATGTTCTCCACGACCTCTACATCGATCGCCTTGAACTCCGATGCAAATGTGCCGATCTCGATGGGCGCCGCTGGGTTGGAAACATCGATGATCCGCAGGCTTCCGCCGAAAAACGCGTCCGTGATGAATGCGAGCCCACCCACCACTTCGACATCCTCGGCTCCTCCGACTGCAGCGTCGAGTGATCCGATTTCCACAGGAGAGCTGGGAATCGCAAGATCCAGGATTCGCAAGGTTGGAACGCCGGAGCCCGGAAAGGAGGCGCTCACCACGTAAGCAAGACCGTCCACGATTTCGATATCTTCTGCAAGCCGAATCGGAAGATCTCCGACGATCACCAGAGCGCTCGCTGAGATTGGCGTCAGAATGATCGCCGAAAACAGGCTGGCCAGAATCCTCGTCCGCAACATCGAAACAGCACCTCCTGGACCTGCACGGTATGGCTTCCTGGCGAAGGCACATCAGACGCGAAATCGCGTGCGCAGGATAACGACTCCCCTCGCCCGTAGCTTCGGCTGGCGGTTCTGGCCATATCATCAGAGCCCCTAAATTGAGGCCACTTCCAGATCGACAGCAAGCAATTCTGGCCTCCATCTTGAACTTTCGCATTGTGGATGGCAACCCATTTTTCATCCGAGAACCGACGGCATCTTGGCTGCCTCGGTCTTGCGAATTCCGGAGGTCTACCTGTGACGCGCTTGCCATCGCGGAGTTGGTCGATGAGCTTCACTAGCCGGGGCCGCGTTGACCGGATCCGGTTCTGGAGCGAGAATCCCTCCCCCCCCCCGGCTCCCCAAAGGCAGACCCTGCGCCTCGAACCGTGTGCTCAGCACCGTTTCCGATCGACATGAATAGTGGAAAACTATCCCGTGTCGGTGCGAATCCTGCGGATTCGCTTGCGGCTTCACGCGACCCCGAAAACAGAGTTGCGCTCCTAGCTCAAGAAGAGGCGATAGGCGGGATTGTG
>JADFNE010000124.1 GCA_022563535.1 Myxococcales bacterium | reverse complement strand
GCGAGCGTGACGCACATCAACACGAACTGAATCGTATCCGTAATGGCCACGGCCCAAAGGCCACCCCACAAGGTGTAGACCAACGCAATGGATCCGATCGCGGCTGCGCCAATCATCGCGTCGACTCCAAAGATCACCTCGGAGACCCGCCCGAGGGCGAAGAGCGCGAGCGCGGGAATCGAATAGAAGATCGACGCCAGAGCACCAAACGTGGCAGCACCGGTCCCATAGTTCCGCTCGAGGATCTCGGGTAAAGAAGTGAAATTGGCGGTTCGCAGACGCTTGCTCAGAACAAATGCCGCGATCGCATAAAGCACCAAATAAAGTACCGAGTAACCAAAATATGCGACAACGCCATTATTGAAGGCGAGTTCGGATGTGCCGAAGAGCACGTCGAGACCGTAGTAGGTCGATGCCAACGTGCAGACGAGCACCGGCGTCGTCATCGAACGACCGGCGATCAGGTACTCCTCGAAATTAGGATTGCGCCGAAAGATGTAGTAACCGATGCCCAGCATTGCCATCAGGTACGCAGCGATGATCCCGAAGTCGATCCATGATATGGCCATTGGGGCGAGACGATACTAGTTCCCCGCATGAAATGCCCGGGGATGAACCATTCAAGAGCTGATTCGCGTGCGGGGCGCAAGCACACGTTCGGAGAACACGGGCTTTAATTTCACGGCGAGGCCGCGCCCCTGCTCTGCGATTCGAATCGGCGAAGCGCTCCGATAACCAACACCAAACAGATTCCCCCGGTAACCAATACCCAGCCCGCTAACGGGAGCATGCCGGCTTCTTCGACCAGCACGGCGGCGATCCAGGGACCGGGCACGGCTCCACCGTTCCAGAGCGAGTCGCCTGCAACCGCCCAGCGACCTCGGTCGTCCAGCGCCGCCAGCGCGCCCATCAAGTACGGCACCAGAAAGTTGTAGGCGAGGCCCCAGAGCAAGTTGAGAGCGCTGTAAGCAAATTCGGATTCGAACACGGCAAGTCCAGCTGCCGCAACAACGTTGAGCCCCAGGCCGATGCAGATCGGCCAGACGCGACCGAAGCGTGTGCCCAACCACGCCGCAAGCACGCCGCCTGCCAGCCCCATGAAACTCGTGACACTCAGGACGGTTCCCCTCTGGTCCGCATCCAGTGCTGCCTGGATTCCGATCTGGTCAAGAAATGTGAAAACGCCACTTTGGCCCGCCTCGAAGACGAACATTCCGACCATGACAGCCACTGCAAGCATTCGATTGGGCGCCGAGAGCAAGAGCGTCACCATGCT
The DNA here is from genome assembly GCA_022563535.1 of Myxococcales bacterium. Taxonomy (NCBI): domain Bacteria; kingdom Pseudomonadati; phylum Myxococcota; class Myxococcia; order Myxococcales; species Myxococcales bacterium. The sequence goes on along the minus strand of JADFNE010000124.1, from coordinate 5,171 downwards.
CCCCTCGTCGGCATCTCCCATACGGGGCGACAGCAACCAGCGACACAAGGGCAGCGACGCGAAACCAACGGCCGCCATCATGAGGTAGCAACCGGTGGGGTCGGTCTCTGTTTTCACGTATGGAATAACTTTGAATTCTGCAGATAAAACAATGTTGTGTAACACCGTGATGATTGCGAAAACGCGTTCCGGTTGTGGAGACGATGCTGCTGCTGCGGTCCCCGCCGCCGAAACCAGCCCAGCTCCAATGCCCGTGACGACGCGCGCCATCAGCAACGCATCGAAACTGCCCGCGTACGCGGAGGCGATGTTTCCTGCTACGAGCACCACAATTCCGAAAACCGCTGTGCGAGCGCGCGACATGCTCGCGATGGGTCCGGAAGCCAGCAGTAGAGTGATGAAAAACGAACCGTTCTCGAACGAGAACATCTGCCCCACGGCGCCTTCGAGGGCGTCGTGATCCGCCATGATGGATTCGAGTAGCTGGGGTTGGGCGTACAAACCCAACATCGCAATGGCCCAACACATACCGGCTGCCAGCGAGAGCTTGAAGGTCTCGCCGCCGGGCCCTCCGGCGCCAGCGTTGCCCGAGACTTGTGTCGTCGCTTCAGTCATCGCTTTGCGGCACCTCGATCAAATCTCCGCCCTCACAGGATTTCCCGGTTGACATTCGCGTCGGTCTAATCGAAACTCGATATCGAAATTCGATATTGACATATCAAGGACAATATCTCTACCCGGACACTGAACACATCCATGAACGCCAGCGACAAAGATCTCTACTCGGGGCTCATCCGCCTCCACGTCCTGCACCACGCCGCGGAGAAGCCCATCTACGGCAGCTGGATGATCGACGAGCTTCGCGAGCACGGCTACGAAATCAGTCCGGGAACCCTTTACCCGATGCTCCACGCGTTGGCGCGCAAAGGATATCTCAAGCAACGGCAGGAGGGACCCGGCAAGCGCGCGCGGCGTCTCTACACGATCACCAGGCAGGGTCGTACCGCGCTGGCCGACGCCAAGGGCAAAGTGCAAGAGCTAATCGGGGAATTCTCTGAGAGCCATTCATGAGGCAACCACGCAAATGCAAATAGGAACCATTGAAAGCATCTGGCGCTATCCCGTCAAGAGTATGCGCGGTGAGGAGATTCCTCACACCTACACTGCCTTCACCGGATTGATGGGCGACCGGATCTATGGCGTGGTTGCGGCTGACGGCGATCCTAGCCATCCGTGGCATACCGCACGCGACCAGGAAGAGTACGTACTCTACAAGGCCAGCTACGCGTCGAGCGAGGGCGTGCTGCTCCCGGGGAATCTGCAGGCCACTTATGATGACTGGGAACCCGGCATCGACCCCATCTATCCGGAGGAGGATGCGTTCAAGGTGAGCGTGGAGACGCCCGAGGGTGTGAGCTACGACGACATCCGAGACCCGGTCTTCATCGCGGACCTTGAAAAAATCACCGGCCGGTCGCTCCGGGTTCATTTCACCCAGAGGGGGCAATTCGATGCCCGCCCGGTGTCGCTGATCTCGTTGTCGGCGGTTGCCAAGCTGAGCGAGGAACTCGGGATGAACCTCGACAAGCGCCGCTTCAGGGCCAACTTTTATATCGAGTGGGACAATCAGGACGATCCTTTCTACGAGCTGTCACTCGTCGGAAAGACTTTGAAAATCGGCGAGCATCTGGAACTGGTGATTGTTGAGCGCGACCCGCGATGCACGATGATCACCCTCGATCCCGACACCGCCGAAGCAACCCCCAAGCTCCTGCAGCTTCTTGGCCGAAATCATGGCGGCGATGCCGGTGTTTTCGCTGCCGTGATACAAAGGGGGCGGGTCAACCAGGGCGATCCGATCTTCCTGAAATGAATCAGAGCCAGGAGAGTGATCGCGACCCCGAGCCGCCCACCAATGCCTCGTCCACAATGGCCAAAGTCGAAAGCTTTCGACTGACCCTCGATGGCGAGGACCACACCGTACCGATTGCCGCCGGCGAGACCCTGTTGCAGGCGGCGTTGGCGGCTGGAATCGACGCACCCCATACCTGCACCGAAGGACGTTGCGGTACCTGCATGTCATGGCTGCGCAGTGGCGACGTATCCATGGCGTCCACTCGGGCGCTGTCGAAACGAAATACTGAACGCGGCTACGTCCTTGCTTGCCAGGCGCAGTCCTCGTCTTCTGCCCCGCTTTGGATCGACTTTGATATTTAGGCCGCACTGTTTTCCCTGCTCTCGGAGGCGCAATTGAATGACCGATGAAAATGAGACCGAGGCCGACGAACAACGATCCGCCGTCGCTGTATTCTTGGCGTTTCTGCGATTGGGGTTGACGTCGTTTGGCGGACCGGTGGCACATCTCGGTTATTTCCACGACGAATTCGTAGTGCGTCGCAAGTGGCTCAACGAACGCGCTTACGCCGATCTCGTGGCGTTGTGCCAATTTCTGCCGGGACCCGCGTCCAGCCAGGTCGGCATTGGCATAGGCCTTTCGCGGGCAGGTTTGCCGGGCGCCGTCGCCGCCTGGCTCGCCTTCACCATGCCGTCCGCCATTGCGTTGATCTTGTTCGGATATGGGGTCATGGAATTTGGTGACGCGGTTGGGTCCGGCGCCTTGCACGGGTTGAAGGTCGTCGCCGTTGCCGTGGTGGCGCAGGCCGTGTGGACCATGGCACGCAACCTATGCCCCGACGCGAAGCGGGCGACCCTGGCGGCCCTGGCGACCATCGGGGTGCTTGCGGTCCCCTCGCCCTTTACACAGGCTGGCGCAATTGTGATCGGTGGTTTTGTCGGGTGGGCCATCTTGCGCGCCGATGCGATGACAGATCATGTCGATTTGGGCGTTCAGGTCAATCGGAGCATCGCAATCACCGCGCTGGCGTTGTTTTTTGCCGGCTTGATCGGATTGCCAATATTGGCCACGGCATTTCCATCCCAAACCATGGCGTTGGTCGATTCCTTCTACCGGTCCGGATCGCTGGTGTTTGGCGGCGGGCACGTAGTGCTGCCGTTGTTGCAGTCAGAGGTGGTTCCCTCGGGCTGGGTGACGAAGGACGCATTTCTGGCGGGGTACGGCGCCGCGCAAGCCGTGCCGGGACCGCTGTTCACCTTCGCGGCCTATCTGGGATCGGTGATGACCGGCGCGCCGAACGGAATCGTTGGCGGACTGATCTGTCTGCTAGCGATATTCGCATCGTCGTTTCTACTGGTGATCGGGGCCATGCCGTTTTGGGACGCGTTGCGCCGCATCGGAGCAGTGCGCAACGCATTGCTGGGGGTCAACGCGGTCGTGGTGGGTCTGCTACTCGCGGCCCTCTACGACCCGGTCTGGACCAGCGCGATCCTGTCTGCGACGGATTTCGGTCTGGCCCTGGCGGCGTTCACGCTGCTGGTGTTCTGGAAGACCCCGCCCTGGCTGGTGGTGATCCTGACCGCGCTTGGCGGTTGGGTGCTCCATGCAGTGGCAATGTCGTAGACGTCCGTCAAAGGGAGAAGTTCAGCATGTTCGCGATGTATCGAATCTGAGAACTGACAGAACAGAGAGTCGTGCGAAGAAACGACTCTTTGGTTCCCTGAATTCAACCGGACGGCAACGACGACTGCACGGCCTTGTCGATCGCATTCAGCAGCTCCGACAATTCGAAGGGCTTCTCCAGGAAAGCCACCGCACCCTGGTTGTGAGCGTCACCGCGCAGCTCCGCCGCGAGGTACCCCGACATCAAAATCGTCGCGAGATGTTGATTGGACGCCTGGAGGTCGCGCGCGAGCTCCAGACCAGAGACCTCATCCTTCAGCATGAAATCGATCAGGAGCACTTGGGGATTGAAGCGCCGTGCCGTCTCCCTGGCCGTCTTGACGTCCAAAGCAGATTCGACCTCGTGTCCGGATCTGCGAAGAATGAGCGATAGCTGCTCACAGTAGCTGGACTCATCGTCGACCACGAGAACCTTGAGCTTTTGCGCCATCAGCTTGCTTCCGCTCGAATTTCAGGCAGGATGATTGTCACCCGGGTGCCTTCGCCAGGTGCACTCTCGACGTCGATACTCCCACCATGCTCCGAGACGATACCGTGGGAGACACTCAACCCGAGGCCGGTCCCGCCGCGGGCCGCACGCGTTGTATAGAAGGGATCGAATGCCTTCGACTGCTCCTCGGGGCTCATCCCTCGACCATGGTCGTAGACCTCCAGGCGCGCGTTCCCCGCAACCGAAGAGGTGCGAAGCCGGATAACGGAACCTGCCGTGCTGGCTTGAACGGCGTTGTGGATCAGGTTCACGATCACCTGCTCCAACTCCGTCGAATTGCCGGAGATCACTATCTCCTCGCCAGAGAGATCCAATTCGATCGCGACACCGTTCTGCTGCGTGAATTCACGGGTGAGATCGCATGAACTCTGTACCACCTCGTTGAGACCCATCCTCCACTTCTCCCCCGGCTCCTCCCGAGAAAATTTCAACGCGTTCTTTACGATGTGCTTGCAGCGCCGAGTGTCAGATACGATACCTCGCAGGGCCTCGGCGTAGCCAGCCGAATCTTCGACTTGAAGTGCGTTCTCCGCACGGAGTAGAATCAACCCGAGCGGATTATTGATCTCATGAGCAATGCCCGCCGCGAGTGTTCCGATCGAGACGAGCCTCTCCGCACGGCGCAACGCCTCGTGGGAGAGTTCCAATTCTCGACTTCGCTGGTCAACCATCTCCTCCAACTGGTCTCGGTAGCGCGCGAGTTCCTCCTGAGCCCGAATCCGATCGGTAATATCTCGCGCCACCCCAAGTACGCCTATAATCACGCCCTTGGAGTCGTGCAATGGAAGCTTCTTAGTTTCGAAGAACCGGATTTCGTCCCCGACGTTGACGGGTTCGCTCTCGATGTGCACCGCTTTGCCACTCAGCGCTGCGAGGTCATCGGCCTCGAACCCCCGAATTCCTTTTTCTGGGTTGCCCTTGACCAATTCGGGAGCCCAGCCATTTTCTACATCGGTCAGGCCCACGAGGTCTTCTGGCTTCTTGCCCACTGCAGCTGCAAACGCTGTATTGCAAATGAGGTGCGCAGATTCAAGTCCTTGACAAAGATGAGGTCAGGGGATGAATTGACCACGTTGGTCAGCAGGGAATAAGACTCCCGAAGTTCTTTATTGCTGTCAGGCATGCCATAGGCTCCTTCCCAGG
>JADFNE010000123.1 GCA_022563535.1 Myxococcales bacterium | reverse complement strand
CTGCTGGGTGAATGAAGCAGTGATGGACGCGGGCTAGATCTCTCCGAGGGGTCGCACGAAGGTATCGTCGTAGGATGCGTATACGAAGATGTCCCAGGCTGTCGCAATGCGCCCTGCAGGCGCCACAAAGGGCACTGACGCGACAAAAAGAACGAAGCCACCCAAGGTGGCCACGGCACCAACGGGTCGCAGTACGACCGCGTCGAACACGGAGAGTCCCATCAGTTCCCAGTCGATTTTTTTGACTTGTGCAATTTGTGCGACCTCTATGACCTCCGCGACCTCCGCGACCTCTGTGACTTCTGCGGTCTCCACCTCGACAGCCGCGACCGAAGCTTCCCCTGCTTGATCCGTACCCGCGTTCATCGCCGCCAGTGACCCAGAGGAGGCGATACTGAATGCGGCGATGAGCCCAACCAGGCATCTCCATTGCACTCTCAACCGCACCTGCGACCGCACTTGCGATTTCGTTACGTTGGACACGTTGGACGCGAACATTCTGACATACCTCCCCGGCACCCTGTCGATGGTTTCTCAGGGACACGATACAGCATTGGGCTCCCAGCCGAATTGCCAGGGCCACAAAACGTTCAAGGGCACGGCCGTCATGGCCGTGCCCTTGATCTTTCTGCGTGATTCGTTTCGCGGAGATTTACTCCTCGCTAGCGAACCGCCTTCGAAGCACGAAACCCGCCGACAGGGCCAGCAGCGTGGCGACGGTCGCGAGACCGGCCGTACCCATCGAAGGCGTTGCGAGGCCGTCGTCGAATACCAACGTGACGAGGTCCAGTGCCGCGAAGTCATTACCCGACAGGACTCGATTCGTCGTACCGCCTGCAACCAACGTGATCGCGCCGTTGCCGTTGGCATCTCGCCCGTCGAAGCCCTGAGCAGTCAGGGTGTCGGTCTGGGGAGACGCGCCCTGAAGCTCGACGTTCATGACCGAGACTGCACCCGTGGTCCACGGGAAGCCCCAGCCGTTATTGGTGTCCGCCCCTAAAAACCCAAAGGTCATGGTGTTCATCATGGTCATAGTACCCATCGTGGTCGTCGTCACAAACGTAGTCGGACCCGAGGTGGTAATCATGCCTCCGCCATTCGTGACACCAGATACGTGCAAGCTGGTCAGGTAGTCGAGGTGAAAGCGAGCGCTCTTGAGCGTAATCGTATTGTTGAACGCGTAGCCGACGCCCTGGACCTGCGGTTGCTCGAACTTTGCAACCGCCATCGCCGTACCAAACGGGAGATGTGCGATGAAGGGAAGCATGGTTCGCCCAAATCCGGCCCCGCCCCCGAGTGTAATGGTCGTTGCCGGAACCGTTGTGGAGCCAGCCCTGATGGATGTCGAGCCGCCACCTTTGAGCATCATGGCCATGGTTCCGCCAAACTTGTTCACACCCGCCTTGTAGCGGACGATGCCGTCAACTGGGCCGTCGCCTGTGCCACCCGTGATAAATCCACCGGGAGTCGTGGCACCAGCGGGGCAGACTCCGCCCGCCCCAACCGTTCCGGGGCACCAGGCAAAATCGGCCGCGGGACGAATATTGAAGGTGGGAATCCCCGGTGTTGATGGGAGCGGTCGCCCAGCCTGACCGACGTCTTTCGACCAGGCGTCTTTCATGAATCGCGCGGGTTGCTGAATTGCGAACGTAGGAAGTGCATCCGCCGCTAGAACGGCGTTCGCTGGTCCGCTGGCCGTGAAATTCGTCTGGAGCTGAACGACGGTCGGGACGAGCATGACCGTGGCGGTATTGAATCCGGTCGCCGGCCCTACCTGATTAAAAGCATTGTCTGGGATGGTGAATGAGCGACCCGTTCCCGTCGTGGTGAGCGCCGCAGCACCGGGAATACCACCTAGCTTCTGCCTGAAACCAAAAATCGGCACTGCAGCGGATCGGGGCCACGGGAATCTAGGCGCGACCGGAGGCGAAGTCGTCGGGGGGAATGGAACGAACCAATTACCTCCTCCGACGCAGGCGCCATGATCGTTGCCCCCCCCTGGCGTCACAGGTGCGGTCAGTTTGTGGGCATTCTTGGGCTCGGCAAATTCGAAACAATTCTGTGGTCCGCCGTTGATCGGAATATCAACAAGGATAGCGCGATTCATCGACCATTCGCCGACCATCGAGAAGGATTTACCTGCATTTGCGGTGCTCGCGAAGACCAATACCAATGTCGTCGCCGCAACCGTAATTAGAATCCCAGGGAGGAACCTGAGACGGTTTTCGGAATTCACTATTGCCTCCGTTCTGGATGTACCTTCCAATGATGGAAAGAGACCACTACGTTGAATAGATCGTTAGAAGAAGTCGCGTCGTCTTCAAACTCAATAACTTCTTTAAATTCAATGACTTCTTTCTTTTTTCTTTCCACATGCTCGTCGTTTTTCACTTCTCCGACGCGCCTACCAGAAACGAGGCAAGTCGATCCGACCTTTCAAGGTGGAACATAAGCAAATTCCGTGCCCCAATTCCCCAATTGCCGGTTCGACGGGCTGCGTAGCCAGATACCCGCAACTAGCTGAATTGACTAAGGATTATTTTGTGCGATTTTCCAAACGGACCGATTGGTACAAATTTTGGGCAATCGGTTGCGGAAGTTTTGTCTCCTTCTTACGGAAAAGATTTTCCACCTAGGCTGCCCGAGGCGCTCTACGCATCCTGGAAGCTCTCCGCTAGGCTCCCGGCACGATGAAGATCCAATACATTCTTTTTGCGTTTCTGACCGCTATTTTGTGCTTTGCAGCTGGATTCTGGCTGGGTCCCCGGTACGCAATCGCGCCAAATCCCTACTTCCTGGCCATGCGGGAAAGCGATCCCGAGCTTTATAGAAGCAAGCAGACCAGCGTAGACGTGGTGCTCGCGGGGGACGCCTCCAAGGTCCGAGACGCGCTGTTGCATTCAGATCTACTGGTGAGGACGGCCAAACTCGGCAGCCTGCTCAGCGAGCTTGGGCCCGACTCCCTCAACGACGTCCGGCAGGCTTTCGACACCGTCTTTCTCGATCTCGGGGATACAGAACTGGTCATCTTTGCCGAGTGGTGGGCTCGTTTTGACCCTCACGCGGCGATGGATTGGAGTGAGTCTGAGTGGCGGGCCGATCACCGCGCAGTGAGATTGCAGATCATGAGAACCTGGGGACGAATCGATCCTCGGGGTGCACTTGTTCGCGCTGAACTGGGACGCGGCAAAAAGCAGGCCGATAAGACTTCTTACTTTCTTGCTGTAATCGCCGGGTGGGAGCAGAGCGATCAGCTGAGCGCTCTCACGTATCTCCAGGCGATGGGACCGGGCATCCAGCGACAGCGCATGATGGTCGGTTTCGCGCGGCGCCGGGTACTGCGCTACGGGATAGACGATGCGTTCAAATTCATTCTGTCTCTTCCCGACTCTGACAAGCTGTTCAAGCTGAACCTCATGCGCCGGGTGGTGAGTTCCGCAGTGCGCATCGACGCCCAGCAGATAGCCAGTCTGGCCGCAACCCTGCAGGGAGGTCCCTACTTCCAGGGCATACCGCAAAGAATTGCCATTCGCTGGGTAAGGAAAGACCCCCAGGCAACCATCCAGTGGCTCGAGTCGCTAGAGGACAGTGACTCGCGCGACGACGGTGTGCGGGAGACCTACCGTTCGTGGGCAGCCTACGACCAAGAGGGCGCGGCCAATTGGGTGATGGGCACCGAACACGTGCCCTGGCGCGATCATGCGCTTGCGATTCATGCAAGGCACATGCAACTCGGTGACTTCGAAGAGGGTATCGCCGCGGCAGAAAAGATCTTCGACGACGAACTCAGGCAAGCAACCTTGACGCTGATCGTACGCGTGTGGGGCAAGAATGATCCAGAGGCTGCAGGAAAGTACGTCGACAATGCGGACTGGACAGAGAGCGAACGCAATCGTGCATTGGCGCGGGGGTGGAGGCGGCGTGCAATGGCCAACGCTCAAATAGAAGAGGAAATGGGAATTCACCCCAAGCAGGTCCGGGAAAAGATGGAACGGAATCTAGTCGAATCCGAATTGGACGAACGATTCGACGAACAACTCGCCAAAGATCAGGATTCCGAAAATCAAGGCAAGCCCTGGTAACTCCGACGACTACAGCTTCGCGCCGAGTCGCTTCAACAGCTCGCTCGCTCTAGCGCGTTTCGCTCCGCGGCCAAAGTGACGCGCGAGGCGTCCCAGGGCGATCGAGCGCTGCTTGTCCAGATCCAGCTGCACACGAATGCGCAACAGCTGGAGGGCGGCCACGTTGTCGTAGGGTTCGAGCTCGAGAAGCAGCTCGAGCTTTGACACCGCTTCTCTGGTACGCCCCTCTGCGATCAACATTGCAATGGCTGCCCGAATGGGCGCTGGATCTTCAGGTGCCGACTCGATCGCCCTGTCGAAGTAGATGAGGGCATTGTCCGGCTGTCCAGCCGCGCTTCGTTCGCGGCCAAGACCGATCAACGCCACGACATTCTCTGGCTCTAATTCGATTGCCCTCGCAAAGTCTTCGCGCGCTTGCATGGATTCGACGCCGTCGCGCCGCGCAATCAACCAGCCTCGAATCGCATAAAGCGACCCTGACTCCGGCTGAGCTTCCAGGTACCCGTTCAGCAGTACGGCGGCCTCGTCCGTTCTTCCCGCATCCGCCAGGTTCACAACGAGGCGTTCGAGTATTGACGCGTTCGCCGGGTCAGCCAGATCGAGGCCGGGGGTATCCTGGATCAGTTTCACGACTCCTGCGGGGCCGATTCGTTCCCGAGTTCCCCGGATCGCTGCGAGCATCGCCCTTCGCCAGTCGTCCTCTGTCCGCAGGGGCAAAGCCAGCTGGGAGACCTGTTTATCCGCAAGTCCGAGTCTCGCGCCAATTTCGATCCCGATCAGGGCCATTTCTATGTCCCCCGGCTGTCGCGCGATATCGTGATGAAGCACCTCGAGCGCGTCTCGAAAATTTCCCTCGGCCATGTGCAGCCGCGCGAGTCGCGCCCGGGAGTCGGTCTGGCTGGCGCCTGCGCGGATCGAGTAACGCAACTCCTCGATCGCCCGCTCATAGTCACCAACACCTTCGGCCGCCAGCGCGGCGTAGTAGCGAGCGACTGCGTTGTTCGGCCAGGACTGCAGTGCTTCGGCCAACCGCTCGAGGGCGAGTGTTGGTTGGCCCCGTTCGAGATGCACGCGACCTCGGATCAGGTCGCGATAGGTGGAGACCTGCTCGCGCTCGGCAACTTCCAATGCCTCGTCGAAGCGACTGGCAATGATCAATGCGTCGGCATACCGGAACATCAAGTCTACGGACGGGTTCGGTACCATCTCTAGCGCTCGATCGAAAGCTTCGATCCCTTCGTCGTACTCCTCTCGTTCCAGCAGGTAGCCAGCGAGATCCAGCCAGGCTTTGGCTGCCAAAACCGGATTCTTCGCTTCGGTAGCCTCGCGCAGAATCGCCTTCGCCTCCTCTACCCGTCCCTGCGACTGCAGACGAACCACGAGACCGACCCGGTAGTCCTGATTGTGGGGTGCAGCTTCGACCGCCGCCTCGAGAATCTCGATCGTTCGCGACCCCCGACCCATGGATCCGTAGAACTTGAGCGCTTCTGAGATCAGATTCTGAGCACCGGGAAACTCCTTCAGACACTCCGAATAAATTTCGTCCGCCGATTCGGGGTCGCCAATTTCCACCGCGAGTGATGCGCGCGCTCCACAGAAGCGCGGCGTGTTGGGCTGGTCGGGCCCGACCTCGCGCGAGGAGAGTTCGATCGATTTGATCAGTTCTCCGGCTTCATCCGCGCGATCCAATCCGAGCAGCGCCACCACTTGACAGATTCGCGCTCCTTCGGCATCGGGATCGACTTCGAGGGCGTGTTCGGCATCGGCCAAAGCTCCCTCGTAGTTACGGCGCGTTTCGATCCGCGCGCGGGATCGCAGGACCAGCGCAAAAACATGATCGGGTTCGATCTCGAGTAGACGATCGAGGGCGATAATCGAACGATCCCAACTGTGCTGGGCAAACGCTCCTCGGCCGAGCCGCAGCGCGGCCGCTACCTCCCAATCTGGATTTTCCATCGCCCTGCGCAGAGGCCAGACGGCGGCGTCCAAATTTCCAGTTTCTCCGAGCGCCACTCCATAGAGGAAGAAGATCTCGGGGTCATCCGTACCCTCGTCGATGGCTTTCCTCAACACGGGAACGGACCCAGCAAAGTTTCCGATGCTCTGCAGTTCCCTCGCCTCTTGAAGGGGGTCCTGGCTCGAACACCCCACCAGCAACATCGCGAAGATCAAAGCGGCCATCAGCTGCAGAAACCCCCAGGCGACAACGTGCGCGAACCATTTGCAATGGGATGGCATTGGCTGACTGCAATTCTGCATGGCCGCGCAACATAGCTCAACCCTGCGCCTGCGAGGAGATTTTGGCTTGTCATTCCCGCCGCCCATCGCCCTCTAGCGACTCCCGCGGCCACCAATTCGCTAAGGTAGCCACCATGAAGAGCGGAATTTTGAGTCGACGCTGGCCGTGGATCGCCGCAATGA
>JADFNE010000122.1 GCA_022563535.1 Myxococcales bacterium | reverse complement strand
AACCCAACACGAAGCCGACCAACCCTCCCATCTGGTGGTGGCAGATACCGATCTGTGCAGCACGACCTGCGCTGAAGAATTCGGAAACCCGTGCGAAAATTTCTGCCCCGCCGCGGTCTACGAGATGGTTCCGGACCCCGAACGGGCCGGCAGCAAGAAACTCTTCATCCACCACGAGAACTGTGTCCACTGCAAGACCTGCGATATCGCCGACCCCTACCAGGTAATCACCTGGACGACCCCTGAAGGTGGCGAAGGGCCCGACTACGAACGGATGTAGTCTGGATGTTGCCTGATGAGATTCCGGGGGGCGGGAGGTCTTTCCGCGAATGGCTCGCCCGCCAAGGGGATCGGCCGTTTAGCTGCGCAAGTTTCAATAAGTGAATCGTGTGGAATGCGTCGATCGGAGGCGGGCTGCGCTGATTTCGCGGAATGGCCTCCGCCACCCCAGAACTCTGGGACCAAGCGGCGATCCCATCATTGCAGGACGATCGCAAAAGATCAGATGTCAGTCCGGGATCGTGGAGAGGGCGTCCCGGAGGTGCGCCAGGGTGTTTTGGTTGGTGGCGATCAGCAGAGCGGGTGCGGGGGTTCGGATCTCGGGTGTGAAGGGGGCGGTTGCGCCCATCACGAGGGCTCCTGCTTCTGCCGAGATCAGGGCGCCGATCCGGCCGCGTATGCTCACTCCCTCCGGATTTTCTCGCACCAGTCGCAGGCCCGCGCAGACACCTGGGATCAGCGGAGCGACGGAGATCGCGCCGCCGGATGCTGCGGCGACTTCGTAGCCGTGGTCCTGCAGTCTCTCGACGGCGCTGCTCGGCAGGTTGTGTGAAACCAGAATTCGATTTCCGCTGGGCTCGCCCGGTGTGACGGGCTTGGCGGCGGCATCCTTGCTGCGCATTCGTGCGCCACGGCCCCTCACGGCATCGAAACAGAGCTGCTCGCGCGGTAGGGCGACGAGGCTCGCCTCGTATCGATCGCCGATCGCCAAGCCGATCATCACCGCGTAAGGGCCCTTTGCTTCGAGATAGAAACGCAAGGTGCCGTCGATCGGATCGATGACGACGAGCGCGTCACCGGTTTGCGAAAAGCGCGAAATGGTCGGCGTGTCTTCTTCCGCTTCCAGCTTCATCTGCGGGAAGTGCTCCAGTAGGGGGACGAGCAGCGCTTCCTGAGATGCCGTGTCGGCGACTGTGAGGGCGGCCTTCACGTCCGTCGCCTCATTGGCCTTGGGGCGATTGTCAACGCGACCCTCCAAAGAGCGAGCGATCGATGCGGCTTGCCGCAGAGCGGGGGCCAATGCGTCTACGAAATCGCTCGGAAACGACGAGTCCTGCATTGCGGTGTTAGGTAGCAGGTCTGTGAGCGTCGTCACGAGAATCTGCGTCACCTTTAGCGGAGTTTGAAATCGGCCGATAACCAGCTGAGAAGGAGCCGTTTCCCAAGGAGCTTCAATATGACTCGGTCATCGCCCTCCAAGCGCATCACCATCTGCACGCTCGCTGTGGCCCTGCTGTTAATCGCAGCACCGACCCTCGCGGATGACGTTGCCTCGATTCCCGATTCCGCCGATGAGCGGGCTCGAAGCTCGTTTTCAGAGTTCGCGCGTTCCTGGATGGCCAAGATGGCGAAAAACGAGACCCAGAGCCGCAAGAACCCGACCATACAGCCGGGCCCGAGCGAGAATGTGGTCACTTATCGCGGGTTCGGAGAGAAATTCACGGTGGAGTTGCGCCCGACGGGGCATCCCGCGTCGCCCTTCGTGGGGATTCTCCGGTACAACGAGCAGGTCTACAACTGCAACGGGGTGGACGCTACGAAGTGTTCAGTTTCTTCTTCGCTTCCGGTGACGGAGATCTTCCGCTATCAGGGCGGTCGCTGGATTTACTGAGCCAGAGCCAATCATCAACGCCAAGCCATCAGTTGGATCGCCTGCGGGATCTCGACTCAGCGGCGGGGATCGCTGTGCGTGCGAAGTGCGAAACCAGGAGCGCGGAGCGCTCCCGGTCAATTGACCGGGGCGGCTCCGCGCTCCCCGGCGCCTCTCACCCCCCCAAGTTCGAGACGCCGTTAACCTGTTTTCAACTACAGCCGCTGGTCTCCCCGCAGTTGAAGCACTTGTAGCAGGTACCGCTACGAATCATGATGGAGCCACAGTTGTGACAGCTCGGGGCATCCGCCTGATTGATGAATACCTGGGATTGACTCTGCATTCGCTCGCCGGATCCGCCCGCGACAGCCGATCGCAGCGGTAGCGTGTAGGCCCCGCTCTCGCCCTGCTGATCCTCTTGCTCGTCTTCGATCGGGTCGCACTGCAGGTAGCGGTTTCCGAGATAGCGAAAAACGTAATCCATCACGGATTTCGCTATCGGGATCGACGGGTTGTTGGTGAAGCCTGCGGGCTCGAAACGCGTGTGGCTGAATTTGTCCACCAAGGCGCGCAGCGGAACACCGTACTGTAGGGAGATCGACGTCATCGTCGCGATCGTGTCCATCAGGCCGGATACCGTGCTGCCCTCCTTGGCCATTCGCAAGAAGATCTCGCCGGGTTGACCGTTCTCGTAGAGACCGACGGTCAGATATCCCTCGTGCCCCGCGATCACGAACTTATGGGTGAGTGCGGTGCGCTCATCTTTGAGCTTCTTGCGAATCGGACGGACTTCTGCGAGTCGTTCATCCGCGTCATTGTCCTCACCCGCGTTCAACGGTTGGGTCTGCTTGCTGCCGTCGCGGTAGACGGCCAGGGCTTTGAGGCCAAGTTCCCAACCCGCGACGTAGGCCTGCATGACATCTTCCACGGTTGCGTCTGCGGGAAGGTTCACCGTCTTACTGATTGCGCCCGAGAGGAAGGGCTGCACGACGCTCATCATCCGGATGTGGCCCATCCAGGCGATGCTGCGCTTGCCGTTTTTAGCCTGGAATGCACAGTCGAAAACCGGGAGGTCGGACTCTTTCAGTCCAGGTGCACCCTCGATCGTTTCCTGTTCGGTGATGTAGTCGGCGATCTCTTCGATCTCCGCCTTGTCGTAGCCGAGATTCTCGAGAGCCCTTGGAACGGTGTTGTTGACGATTTTGAGATAACCGCCACCGACGAGCTTCTTGTATTTGACGAGCGCGATATCTGGCTCGACGCCCGTCGTGTCGCAATCCATCATGAAGGCGATCGTGCCCGTTGGAGCGAGCACCGTCACCTGCGCGTTCTTGAATCCGAACTTTCGACCCTTCTCATAGGCTGCGCGCCAACTTTCTCGAGCTGCGGCGAGCAGGGGCTCCGCAACGCCATCACCCGGAATTGCGAGCGCCGCATCCTCGTGCATCTTGATGACTTCCAGGAAGGGTTTGCGGTTCATCCGATAGCGAGGGAATGGTCCCATCGCTTCCGCGATGTTTGCGCTCGTTTGGTAGGCCTCGCCGCACATCAACGCGGTGATTGTCGCCGCGAGGTTCTGCCCTTCGGTACTGTCGTAGGGCAGCCCGCAGCTCATCAAGAGTGCGCCGAGGTTTGCATAGCCGAGCCCCAGCGGCCGGAAGAGGTGGCTGTTGCGGGCAATTACCGGCGTCGGGTAGTCGGCGTGATCGACCATGATCTCTTGGGCGAGGATCGTAAGCCTCACTGCGTGCTGGAAACCTGCGATGTCGAACTCGCCGGAGTCATTGACAAAGGTAAGCAGGTTGAGGCTGGCGAGGTTGCAGGCTGTGTCGTCGAGGAACATGTACTCCGAGCACGGGTTGCTGGCGTTGATCCGCCCCGAAGCCTTGACGGGGTTCCAGCGATTGATCGTCGTATCGTATTGAACGCCAGGATCGCCGCACGCATGTGCAGCCCCCACCATTTCCTCCAGGAGGTCGCGGGCCTTGAATTCGTCGACCACCTTACCGGTGGTGACGCTACGGGTCTCCCATTTGCCGCCCGCCAGTGCGGAATGCATGAACGAGTCGGTGACGCGAACCGAGTGATTCGCGTTCTGGTAGAACACCGAGTCATAGGCGCCGCCGGGAACGTTGAAGCCGCCGTCGTAACCCGCACTGATGAGCGCGTGGGCCTTCTTCTCTTCTTCGGACTTGCTCCGGATGAATTCCATGATGTCCGGATGGTCCGCGTTCAAGATCACCATCTTCGCTGCGCGACGGGTCTTGCCTCCGGACTTCACCACGCCCGCGAAAGCGTCGAAGCCACGCATGAACGAGACCGGGCCGGATGCAGTCCCGCCTCCGGCGAGTGTCTCGCGCGACGAGCGAATCTTTGAGAGGTTCGAACCCGCGCCGGATCCGCCTTTGAAAAGCATGGCTTCTGTCTTCGCGAGATCCATGATGGATTCCATGGTGTCGTCGACGGAGTTGATGAAGCACGCACTGGCCTGTTGCAGGTTGTTCTCGACGCCCAGGTTGAACCAGACGGGGCTGTTGAACGACATGCGTTGGGTGAGCAGGATGTGCGTGAGTTCGTCCGAAAAAGTCTGCGAATCCTCTTCGGTGCGGAAATAATTCGAGCCATCGCCCCATTCGCGGAGTTTGCCGACCACGCGACCGATCAGCTGTCGGACGCTGGTTTCGCGATCGGGGGTTCCGATGTGTCCGCGGAAGTATTTGGAGGTGACCACGTTGGTGGCGAGCTGCGACCAGGTCTTCGGTACTTCGACATCGGTCTGCTCGAAAACAACTTCGCCGTTCTCGTTGGCGATCTTTGCGCTTCGGGTTTCCCACTCGACGAAATCGTAGGGATCTTCTCCGACGGATGTGAAATGTCGCGAGATCGTCGTGCCCCGCGGAGTTTTGCGTTTTCTCTTCTTCTCTCCCACAGCGTGAAGTTGCCCTCTCCCCAGGGTGCCGTCCGTCGTCTCGCTGCCTTTCACGCTCTCCCCTTTATGCCGACGCGATGACCAATCTACGCCGTGCGCCAATTGCTTACGCGCCTACTGACAACGCTCTTTCAATTCAATCACTTCTTTGATGCGCCCGTCTCACCTCTCTCCATCAGGGCGATCGGCGATACCGCGGGACACGGGTGACCGGGGTATCGCCCATTGCAATGGATGGTTGTTGGAATGAACTGGTCGCGGGGTCGCCTCCGAGGCGGGCCGAGCTATCCCGGAGATGAGAGAGGCTCCGGAACCTCCAGAGCCCCCGAGTCGGATTCGGGTCCTCCATCCCTCCTCAAACCCGCTTCCCCCCCGACGACCGCCTGTGATTTGAAACCCCCCAGGTCGTCGAGAAGACTGTCTCATCCCCGTCGGCCTGTTTACTCCCAGCGTGCTGGAGCGTCAATAGAATTCCCACAAAATCTGGTACTTATCTAGGCCATGACCCACAACCCCTTGAGCTTGAATGGTTTTTTATCAGCCCTCCGGGGGTCGCTTGGGCGCGACGCGCAACTTTTGTGCGCTCGGGGTCTGTAACCCCCTGAAATCACAGGCTTGATGCTGGTGCGCGGGCGGTTTTTCGGGGCGTTTCAGGAATCGCCGCCCGGAAGGCCCGTGAAACGGATTCCGGTGCCATCCGAAACCCGGTAGCGGATGTTCAATCCGATCAGCAAAGCGGTGATCGATTCTGTGATTCGCGCATTGGCGAGGGGGCCCCCATCGATCCCGCGCAGGCCCGGCACGAGTTCACAAAGCGCCATGATCCGCTTGCGCGGCCGCTCCGCACCCGAAACCACCACATCGCATTCGACGGGTCGATCCAGGTTGTGGAGGCGATGGGCGGCGACGTTCTGAAACGCCGAGACGGTGTGCACGCCCTTCGGCAGCCCCGCGGCAACCATTTCCGCGCAGGAGCCCTGCCAGACCCCGATCGTCTGGGTTGCCGGACCTCCCGCCGACGAGGCCAGCGGAACGCCCATCGACACCACGATCTGGCCCTCGATCAGGGAGTCTCGGATCGTCTTGACGGTACTCGCGGTGTGTTCGAACGCGACCGAGAGGATGATCACCTGTGCGCCGCGACACGCCTCGGGATTTTCGCCCCCCGAGATCTCGGCACCGGGAACCGCCGCGCGGACACGCTCTGCCGCGGCGTTTGCGCGTTCGATGCTTCGAGAGCCGATCCAGACGGGGCGGCCCGCCGTTGCAAATCGCAGCGCGAGCCCCAGCCCCTGTTCACCGGTGCCGCCCAGAATCGCGATCGCGTCGTCGAAGCTCGGATCCGCCACGAACCGAAACGCTAGCCCGCGTGGGTCTCCGTGTCGCGCCTAGGAGCGCGGCCCACTCGGGCCGCGTGACGCCGCGTAAGCTTTGGCCGAAGGCCAACGCGCAGTGACCAGTGGGTGTGTCCACCGCTAAGATTCCACCACGATGGACGACGCCTCGGCGATCAGGCCGATCCGAATCGAACAAGCGGGCCCCAGCGAGCTCAGGATCACGTGGTCCGACGAGCGGGAAAGCCGATACGCGGTTCGACAGCTTCGGCTCGCCTGTGCGTGCGCTAACTGCGTCGACGAGTGGTCGGGCGAACCCCGTCTGGACGTCACGTCGGTGCCAGAGGATGTCCACCCGCTGAAGATCCAACCCGTCGGTCGCTACGCGATCCA
>JADFNE010000121.1 GCA_022563535.1 Myxococcales bacterium | reverse complement strand
TCACCTCACAAAGTTGGTGCCGCCTGGGTGCCGTCTGCCGTCGCCAGTACCTCTAGATTCCCCCGGATTCCACTCGTTTCCCTTGCCTGAGACGTATCTAACTGATCTTCCTCGGGGTCGGATTCTCTTCCCAAGCTGAGGGTCGCCGGTTCGAACCCGGTCTCGCGCTCCACTTTTCAATGACTTACGAGCTTCGGTAAATTTCCTGGGGCGGTTCGGGACAGAAGCCTCTCGAGGACTCGGCGCTGGTGCGCTCAAAGCAGGTTCGCGTTCACTTGACCGCAGTGGAACCCAAGGAACTCAGCCAGGCCGCAGGCGAAGCGTCGCTTTCCAGCTTCGTGCGTGGCTTGCTGCTCAGGCATTTGAAGCGCCGGAAGAACAAATAGGTAGCCGCCACTGGCACAACCCTGGAGGATCGAAACGAATGGACGAAATCAACGGGAACGAATCCTTTCTTCTGTACTGCATCTCGTCGCTTTGTCCGACGCCACCAGTCCCCGATCAATCAACAGCTGATCGAGCAATGCTTCTGCGATCAATCGGTGCCCCTGCGCCGTTGGATGGTGGTCGGTATAGAGAAGGTTGCCGCAGGCCGCTTGAGCGCAATTTCTCATGAAAACTGAGCGTGAATCGACTAGAAGAACCTCGAGCTTCTCGGCGACGGCGATGATCCGGTCGTTGGCCCATAAATACGATGCTCGACTCGGGGACGGGTAGGTAAGAAGAATCGTGTGAACGCCCAGTGTCTCTGCAAGGTCGGCAATGGAAGTTAGATTCTCGGTGAGCTGGTCGATCCAGACCTGGCTTGCCTGGTCTTTTTGTTTGGTCCAGCCGAGGTCGAACCTGTTGGATCCGAAGTGAATCGTACCACGATTCGGACGGTAACCTTCGGGGTCGTCGAACTCGATCTGTACCTCATAGTTTTCGAGTGTCCGACGTAGCATGTAGAAGAGGCGATAGAGCCGGGAGTACTCCCACAATCGATTTCCGAGCGTCAGTGATTCGTCGTGGAAAGGCACAGGTTCAGTCCAGTAATCGTTTGCTCCGACCATGAGCGTGATCACGTCTGGACGAAAGGTCTCGAGGAGCCGCTGAATGTCTCTTCGGACCCTCGATGAGTTTGTGCCAGGAACACCGGCATTGATCACCTCGATCGCCGGCTCGGGCGAGTGCCGTTCTCGCCACAACGTTTGAACGACGCTCGGGTAGGCGTCATCGCGATCCTCGAGATAGAGGCCATACGTATTGGAATCGCCCAAAGCGAGAACTCGAACGGCCGAGCCGCTCTTCCAGCTAGACGCCGCGGCCTCCGACGTTGCACGAACGTAGAGTCCGCCAATCTGAAGTACGACCTCGGTGAGAATGCATGACAACACGAGGCCGATGAAGACCAGGGCGAGCCGCTCGACGACCTTTCTCAGCATGCAACAAAACTACCCTAATTCGGACCGAAAAAAGTTGTCGATCTGCCAACCGAAAACTGTCGCTGAAATCCCGGAGTCAATCGGTTCCCCGCGCAGATCTTGTCGCCGAGAATATTTCGCTGCGTTAGTCCGGGGACATCCTTTACACCTGGTGGCACTCCATGTCACCGTATGTCACTACATGGCACTGTCGGACCGGACATCGATTGGGGGATTCATGCGCGAAATCAGTAGGTTGTAGATTTCCCCGTTCAGCTTCCCAAGCTGAGGGAGCGAAAGCAGTGCTTTCGATGGGTTCGAACCCGGTCTCGCGCTCCATTTATTGCTCCAACATCCCGCCATAGAGCCAACCACCGAAACACGAATTACGTGCCGGGTTCGTATAGGATCGCGCAGCGATCCCTGAACCCGGTCTCGCGCTCCATCTCCAGAAAACGGATCAAAAGTGCCCAAAGCAGACACTGCGCTCTCGTATAATGCCTGCCGACAGTGGGAGGCAGATCATGGCAGACAGGCCGAAATCAAACAGGCTGCATCAGCAGATGGCTCAAATGGTGTCGCTGGAGACCGGCATGGAAAAACTGCTGGAACAGCTGCAAGACGCGGTATCCGAACACCGTGACGTGGGTGTATTCGTCAAGGATTGCCTAGAGGTGACAAGAACCCAGCGCAAGGCAATTAAGTCGCGTCTACACGAAGTCGCTGACGGCTTGGCCTTACCCGGCATAGAGTTTGGCGCAAACAAGGCCGGCGTCGGACTTCCGCTTGCCACAGCAATCCAGCGAATTTGCGTCGCTCTTGATTGTGTCATCATGGGGTATTCGGTGTTGCAGCTGCTGGCACTCCGACACCGCGACAACTATCTCGCTGGTGACGGAAATACAGCCGATCTCGCAGTCGAGCACTATGAGCGATATGTCGGTGCCCTGCACAAGATCAAGGCAATGTTGCATGACGTCGTGGTGTGGGAGCTCGACGACGAGGACGTTGCTTGCCAGTGCACATGCCCGTGTTGTGACCTGGGCGTGTGTCTGTGCGCTCCGTCCAGTCGATCAGACCTGAATGATGCATGGGCAAATGCAGCACCCGACATCGATAAAGCAGGTGTTTATGTTTATTCGCCCAGGCCAGGCAGTGCAGCAATCGAGGCTGGCCTACAACGTGGAGACGTGATTGAGGCGGTGGACGGTGAGGAGCTAAAATCTCTTTGGACTCTGCATGAGGTCGTCGAAGGCCATCAAACAGATAAGGCGATGGATTTTCGTGTACGCCGTCAATCAGGAGAAATTGAATTTGTATCAATCGTGCGGCCACAGGCGTAGTCTGAATAGGAGTCGGCGTGGCAGACAAGAGGGGCAATTGCCTGTCACTCTATGTCACCACATGGCACTGTCGGACCGGACAGGGAATTGAGAAGTGATTTGCAGAATCAAGTACTTGCACGATTCCCCGTTCACCTTCCCAAGCTGAGGGAGCGGAAGCAGTGCTTCCGATGGGTTCGAACCCGGTCTCGCGCTCCATGAATCTCCCGCCTTTCCGACCACTTGCACCGATTGCTTTACTCTGTCGAGTTGACGCAGAAGTGTTGGTGCCGCGGGGGTGCCGTTTGGTGCCGCCAAAGTCGAGGAAGGAAAGATCGTTGTCCTCTTCCGGAATCTGGTGTGCGTAGATCCGAAGCGTTACTTCGGGATTCGCGTGCCCCAGTTGATTTGAGATCCATTTGACGCTCTTCCCTGACGCGAGAGCCAGTGATGCAAACGTATGTCTTGCGTCGTGGAGGCGAAGTTGGCGAACGCCTTTGCGATTTCGGGACTGACAAAAAGAAAGCCGGCGAACCTCCACTTCGGGAGATCCGCCGCCATTTTCTTTCAATCGTCGCCGACGCGATGCCGGCGCTGCGAAGAACTCGATCTAGGCGGCGTAGCTCCGCTTCGACTGGATCTTCCCGTTCTTCCCCTTGATCTTGAGCATGCCACGTGCCCGCTTGGCCATCGCGCGACCCTTTCGCACTGCGACTTCTTTCTTCCGGTGCATGCTCTCGGGGCTCTTTTTGCCCTCGCGCTGGACCATCCAACCTTCCTCACAACTACGAACTACGAACGACTTCATTGGCATGTCTTGTCTCCTCTAGGCTCCGATGCCGAACATGGGGCCATGAATATGATCGACACACTTCGAAACCCGCTGAAGGGCTGAGGCTACTGAGACGCAGCTCAGCGGAACCTTCGGCGCAGGGATCGGGCAGCCACTTGCAGCGAAGTGGTACAAGTCTGCGAAGGTCGGACCGCGTGTGGAGAGCATTCTCCGGAGACGTACCGCTCCTCTTGTCAGCCCCTGGTTCTGGCTAGTCTTTCCGGAATGGCGCAGAGCCCACCGGCCTCTCTGCTTTCCCGAAAAGTCACTCTATATTCTCTTTATAGGGTGACATTACGGGAAAACGGGGAGTGAGCAGTCAGGCATGTGAGTTTGCGGGAAAGCAGCTGAGCGAGAGGGATGTGGTGCCTGCTTTGCCGGAGAATCCACCTGGGCTAGCGGGAATGGGGTACCGCGCTGTCCACTAAGACCCGTTATCGGCAATTTCTTCAAATTCGCGGCTTGATTTTACTATTCTCGACGTTTCTCCGTAATCACAGAGACGGCATTGCTGCAATGGACTTCTTCGTCGTGCCTACCGTAACATTCCGTCTTCTGTACGTGTGGTTCGTGATCGATCACGAGGGGCGACGGATCATTCACGTCAGCGTAACGTCCCATCCGGCGTCGCACTGGGTCGTTCAACAATTCCGCGAATCGTTCCCCGACGACTCGGCCCCAAATTATCTCATCTTCGACAACGACACGATCTTCTCAAGCGAAGTATCGGCGTCGATCGAGTCGTTCGGCATCACGCCAAAGAGAACGGCGTATAGAAGCCCATGGCAGAATGGGACCGCAGAGCGCTGGGTAGGATCATGCAAGCGCGAACTTATCAACCATGTAATCGTGCTCAATGAGGATCATCTGCGCCGGCTTCTTCGAGATTACGTCCGCTACTACAACACGGACCCAGTCCACACGAGTCTCAGAGATGCGCTAGACGGCCGAGCAGCCGAAGCCCGTCCTTCATCGGACGCGAAAGTAGTTGGCCTGCCCCGGGTCGGCGGCCTTCACCACCGTTATGTATGGAAGGAAGCCGCGTAAGTATCTCGCGTTGGAGGCCACTTGGCACTTCGGATTGATTCTGAGGACAGACAGGACACCTCTACGTGCCGTGGGCGACAGGCAGAGGAATAAAGGGATCTAGAAGGCTCCGCCGGGGGCGGCAGACTGCGTGACGCGCTGTTGGGAACGTCTTAGCATGCCCTCGGTGAGGACGAACACCAGCGTGCTCGCCGCCACTGCGATTCCCGCCATTACGTAGACGCCGCGGTAGTCGTTCCCGACGATCAGCAGGCCGGCAGCCGCTGGCCCGAAGACGCTCCCGAGCATCTGGGTGGCGCATAACAACGGTGTCAGGCGTCCGCTCGGATCGCTCGCGGTGACGAGGATGTACTGGTAGGGCAAGGAGAAGTTCCAGGCGAAGTAATAGAGGAAGGTTGCGACGGCGAATGCCACCACCCCGTCGAAAATCCACCACATCCCCATTGCGATCAGGAACGACAGGGCCGCGACCGAAATCGGAATGATCCGACCGTACCGAGTACCTAGAGCAGCAGAGAGGAGTGAGCCCGACGCGCTGAGAGTGAGCCCAACGCCGAGCACCGCGCCGACGGTCTTGTTGTCGTAGCCCTTGTCGCTCCCCATCAGCTCGAGAAACGCCCAGAGGGCCGACTGGCCAAAGGTGTAGAGCACCATCCCTACCAATGCGAAGCACGCGATCCGATAGCTCCCGACGCCCGCTGACTCGGTGGGAAGCTGGCTCCCGGGCTCTCGTTGTTCGGAGCCACGCCGAGGAATGAATCTCAAAAACGGCAGAGCCACGGCGGTCACGGCGGCCAGAACGACCAGGCAGCCATTGAGTCCCCACGCGGGCGTTACCTCGCTGGGAATCAGATATAGAAGTAGTCCCGCAAGACTGAGCTGACCGGCCAATCCTAGTCCGAAGCCACGAGCCGGGTTGGTGCTGTCGCCGAGACAGGTCAATGCGATGGAAACATTGATACCGCTGGCGAAACCCAGGACCAGGAGAAGAGCCAGCAGCACCGTGTAATCGGCCGCCATCAGCAGAAAGTAGGTGGCGATCGTGAAGAGAGTCGCGGCATAGGTCCAGCGACGCCAGTCTATTCGCCGAATCCAGAACACCGCTGAAATCGCGGCGAATGCGAGTCCCAGGCTGTAACTGGCGAATAGAAAGCCCAGCTGGGCGTCCGACAGCGACAGCGATTGATCAACGGCCGAAATGAATGCGGGTTGTACGTTGTAGAAGACGTAGGCGGTCGTGATGAGTACGATCGCCGCCGCCACAGTGAGCGGCTGGTCGACGCCGGAAATGCTGCCCCTATTAGAGGTCACGTGCGGGTGATCCGGCTAGGTCGAAGCAGTCTGGCTACGCTGAACAAGGCTGAACCTCTATATGACTCATCCCGGCCACTTCCCGTAGCCGGATGTCGTCCTTCGTGACGATCCAAGCTTCAATTCGGAAGTACGGGAAATCGGAACGTTCCGTCCCGATCGATCTTGGCGAGGAGTGCGTTCTCACGAGGTTGTCCATGGCGCGCGTTTGTACCGGCTCGATGAATTCGGTGGTCATCACGGAAGAGGGGCCGTAGGGCGTCACGCGGCGCCCATTTTCCGTGCCGTTGCAGTCGGGCACCTGAAAGAAGCGATTGGAGGCAGTGACCGGGCCAATCTTCACCGGCTTGAACAAGATGTAGGGTCGCGAGGTATCGGGGAACTCTCCAGTCTTACGAGCTGGCAGTCGGTCGGGCCATCAAGTCCAGGTACCAGAGCACGGTGTTTTCCACGGACCCTTCCAGTTCCGAATACGGCCCCGGCCGGTAGCGCCGCGACATCACACCGGCGTGGTTGTTCTTGGTAATGATTTGGTCTTGCTGAGTGGTGACGTCCCACATCCAGCTCACGCGTTTCACATCATAATCGACGCCCTCGCGCGCGTGCTCGGCGACCAGCCAGATTACTTCCATC
>JADFNE010000120.1 GCA_022563535.1 Myxococcales bacterium | reverse complement strand
TGAATTCCTCACGTACTCCTCACGGACTCGCCGCGGGTGTGGTGTGGTGTGGTGTGGTGCCGTAGAAAGTTAGTTGAAGTTGGCTGCGGCCACAGCGCCAGGCTCGACACCCTTTGACTCGGACCCTGTACCCTCTAGTTCGCACCCTAGTTCGTAGCCATGGCCGGGCTGATAACGACCAAACTCGGGACTTCACCCCATCAAGCGTACCGGACGAGTCTCCGCAAGAGATAGGAGGAGTCTCGCATTGGCAAGACTCAGCAAAGTGAGTGTGGACAGCAAAAGATGGACGTATCGCGCGAATCCAAGGGTCGCATCGAGCTCGGTGAGCTGAGCATCTCGACTCTGGATGGCGTCGTACACAGCATGAAGCAGCGGCTGAGCGAAGGAAAGGCTGACGCGCCGATTCTGGAGGCGATGATCCCGGCGGTGCAACACGGAGAGCTGCGCTTTCCCGTCGTGCCCGAGACCGCGATGCGGGCCCAGCAGATGATGCGTGACCCCGAGGTCAGTATCGAAGAACTGACTGCTGCCGTCTCACTCGATCCCGCACTCGCGACCAAAGTTGTCGGCGTAGCGAACAGCGCCTATTTCTGCGGAACCGATTCCATCCGCTCCGTCTCCGATGCAATCATGCGACTCGGAACCCGCGAGGCCACCAACATCGCGATCGCCCTGGCGATGCGCTCGAGCCTGTTCAAAGTTCCCGGATTCGAGAACGACGCGCGCTCTATCTGGCACCATTCGCTACTCGTGGCTCGTCTCAACGAGGCGTTCCTCGAGGATCGGCCGCCGTTTCACGACATGGCCTTCCTGATGGGGCTCGTGCTCGACGTCGGACGCATCGTCGTGCTCACCTTTGGGGCGCAGCTGGCGCATCGCAACCGAGCAGGCAAGCAATTCCCGGCTCAGGGCGTGAAGGCCGCCGCCGATAGCCTTCACCCCATGCTCGGGGCGTTGATCCTTCAGTCCTGGAACTTCGACGACAATTTCATCCACACCATTCGCCACCATCACGATGCCGAGGTAGACGAGAAGAGCGACAGGCGAGCCGTGTTGATTCAGGCGTGCCAGCTCTCGGACGCCGTCGCCCAGCGCATCGCCGAGGGTTGGGCTCCGGGGGTCATCGTGCTCGACCCTCCGATCTCTCAAGCCCTCGAAGACTTTGGCCTGACGGAAGTCGCTGGGCTCTCGATTGTCTCGAATGCTCAGGAAAAGTTCGGAAAATTGTCGAGCCTGGTCTGAGACCGCCACGTCTGGGTCGTCTCGAAGAGGCGCGTTCAACGCCCGAACTGGAACATTGCTACTTGCGAAACTGTTTGAAGTCCGGCTTTCGCTTTTGCATGAAGGCCGTGACGGCTTCGATGTTTTCCGGGGAACCCGCGAGTTGCCGCATCGACTCGTCCTCAATTTTCAGAGCCGCTTCCACGCCAGCGCGGTGCGCGGCCTTTAAAGTTCTTTTGATGCCGACGAGTGCGGATATCGGCCACTGCGCGATCTCGCGAGCCTTTGCCAGGGTTTGGTCGAGAACTTGATCGTCGGGGAAACTGCGTGCGGCCATGCCCATCTCTACCGCGCGTGCGGAGTCGATCCACTCGGCCGTGAACATCAGCTCGTTCGCCCGCTGGCGACCAATTGCAGATTGCAGCGTGTAGCTGCTGGCGATCTCGGGAGCGAGCCCTAGATTCGCGAAGGGAAGGCGCATGCGAGCGCTCTCGCCGACGTAGACAATGTCGCAGGCGATGGCGAGGGTGCAGCCGCCGCCGATTGCCACCCCCTCGACCGAGGCGAGCAGGGGTTTGTCAAAATTGAATAGCTCGTCGACGCATGCGAAGTACGCACTCGCTTTGCCGTCCGTGCGCGGTGGGGGCGGGTCTCCAGCGAATGAGTTCAGGTCCATCCCCGAAGAAAAGTTGCCCCCGGCGCCCTGCAACACCATGACGGCCACGGCGGTATCCTCGCCGGCTTCCCTCAAGCAGTCGGCCAGTGCGTCCCACTGCTCTTCGTGAAATGCGTTTTTGCGTTCCGGACGATTCAGCGTCGCGAGCAGAACGCCTTCTTCATCGAGTTCTCTCGACAGAAAGGGAGAATCGGACATGGGTTCAGTCGGTTTCCTCGGGACGCCGGTGCATCAACGCGTCCCGCACCGCTTTACAAACGAGTTCGTCGCGTTGATTGAACGCGCGATGTTCGAAGGTGACAATACCCTGTTTCGGGCGTGACTTGGAAGCCCGGGCAGCCACAACCTCGGTTTCGACCCGGACGGTATCTCCGTGAAACACCGGCGCGGGGAACGTGATTTCCTTGAATCCGAGATTTGCGACCGCAGTGCCGAGGGTTGTCTCGTGCACGCTGATTCCAATCACCACTGCAACCGTCAACATCGAGTTCACGAGTGGACGACCGAATTCGGTTTCGTTCTCTGCGTAGTCGAAGTCGAGGTGAAGCCAGGCTGGGTTCATGGTCATGGTTGAGAACATCACGTTGTCCGACTCGGTGAGGGTGCGGCGGATGGCGTGCTGAATGACCATTCCCGGTTCGAGTTCCTCGAACCAGAGCCCGCGATGCGGTCTTGGCGATGGACTCTTGCTCATGCGGTTTCCTCATCACTGCGGGCCGCCGCCAGAATTTGGCGCGCGCGGTTGGCCAGGGGTTCGTCCACCATTTGCCCCTCGAAGTCGATCGCCGCGACGCCCTGGGCCGACGACTGTTCATAAGCCTCGAGCAAGCGACGCGCGTGGTCGACTTCTGCTTCCGAGGGAATGAACCCCGCGTTGGCGATCTTGACTTGATCGGGGTGAATGCAGAGCTTGCCCTGATAGCCGATTGCCCGTGCCTCGCGAACTTCGTGCTCGAACGCCGCAGCATTGCGGAAGTCGGTCACGACCTGGTCGAGCACCGGGACGCCGGTGAGTCGGCCGGCGAGCGCGACTTGTGAACGGGCGTAGAGAACTTCCTGATTGCCTTCGGTGCGAATGCCGCCCATGTCGGCGATGAAGTCCTCGGCGCCAAAGTACCCCCATGCGATGCGCGGGTGTCCGAGCAGCGCGCGGGCATCCGCTACCCCGAGCGCCGTTTCGATTCCCGCCAGCACTGGGAGGTCTGGATACCCCGCCTTTCCGAGTTCGCTTTCGACGATGTCCAACTGCTCCAGTCGGTCGAGTTTGGGGATAACAATACCGGCCAGCTCCGGACACAAACCGTCGGCGATGTCTTCGCGAAACCAGGGCGAGGCCACAGCGTTCACCCGGACAAAAACCAGAGGGCCGCGGCCCGCCAGTTCCGGCGCAAGCTTGCGCGCATTCGCGCGACCAGCGTCCTTTGCTCCGGGGGGCGTCGCATCCTCGCAGTCGATCACCACGCCGTCGGCACCCGTAGCGGGAAGCTTCAGGAGCATCTCGGGACGCACCGCCGGCGCGAAAAGCAGAGAGCGAAGGCTTTCGATTCCGGTGTCGCCGCTAGCCGTCACGTCGTGAACCTGTTCATACAGGTGCCCAGGTTACCAGCTCGCGCATTCACGTCGACAATTTCGCAGAGCATCAGTTTCTGCCAGTGCTCCAGCGAGAGCGCAATCTCCTCGGCAATTACCTCATGCCCCTCAGCTACCCGCACCCGGTGGCTTCCGCACTCGATCAGCCTGCGATCGCGTGTTCTTCGTCGGTCATCTCCGACGGGATGTCCTCGAACAAGGGCGTGGACAGATAGCGTTCCCCTGTATCGGGGAGCATGGCGAGGATTTTGGAACCCTTGGGCGCACGCCTGGCAAGCTCGAGCGCAGCAAACAGGGTGGCCCCGGCCGAGATCCCGACAAAGATCCCCTCCTGCTGGGCGAGCGCCGTGGAGGTGGCAAATGCATCCGGTCCCTTCACCGCGACGACTTCGTCGACAAGCTCGGCCGCCTGGGCATCTTCGGCGAGCTTGGGAATGAAATCGGGTGACAAACCTTGAATCGGATGCGGCTCCCAGCTCGGGTGGCTGCCGTCGGGTGAGCCGTCGCTGTGTCGCTTTTGCGTGTCGCCGCTGGCGAGCATCGCTGCGTTCACAGGCTCGACCACCACGATCTTGGTAGCCGGCGACTTCACCTTCAACACACGCGCAACGCCCTTGAGCGTGCCACCGGTGCCGAAGCCCGTTACCCAGTAGTCCAGACCATCTCCCTCGAAGGCGGCGAGGATCTCCGGGGCGGTGGTTCGCGAGTGAATGTCGGCGTTGGCTTCGTTGTCAAACTGGCGAGTCAAATACCAACCATTCTTCTCTGCCAACTCACTCGCCTTGTTGAGCATTCCTGTTCCGCGCTCAGCCGCGGGAGTGAGAATCACCTTTGCCCCGAGAAAGCGCATGATCTTGCGACGCTCGACGCTGAAGCTCTCCGCCATGGTGACGACCAGGGGATAGCCCTTTTGCGCGCAGACCATCGCCAGGCCAATGCCGGTGTTGCCGCTCGTCGCTTCGATCACGGTCTGGCCCGGCTTCAGTTCACCGGACTTCTCCGCTGCCTCGATGACGCCGAGTGCCAGGCGATCCTTCACTGAGCCCATGGGGTTCATGGCCTCGATCTTGACGTAGACCTCGGCTCCTTCCGGAGCGAGCTTGTTGATTCGGACCACGGGGGTATTTCCGATGGTCTCGAGTATGTTGTCGTAGCGCTTGGGCATCGTCGCCCTCCTCAATGAGTTGACTCAAAAATGCGCGAAATCGCGGGGAAAGTCTAGCGCGAACTGCTGCTGCACCCCGGCCGCGATTTCACCCGTCGATCCAGTTGACCGAGCAGATTTTCATGTCCCCGCCCGCATGCCGCCGTCCGCGGTGAACTCTGAGCCGGTGCAGTAGGACGATTCGTCTGACGCCAGAAACGCCACGAGCTGGGCGATTTCGTCCGGTTGGCCGACCCGGCCCAGGGGAAGGTTGGCAAACGGAGATTGGCCCTGAACATCGGACCCCATCTCTGCTTCGAAGCCCTCGGTATCGGACGTGATCATCGGCGTGTCTACCCCACCCGGATGGACCGAATTGACGCGAATGCCCAAGGGCCCAAGTTCGAGGGCCGCGGTCTTGGTAATTCCCGTGACCCCAAACTTGCTCGACACATAGGCCACGGCACTGTTGACCCCGGTCAGGCCTCCGATCGAGGAGATGTTGACGATCGAACCACCGCCGGCCTGCTCCATGGCCGCGACCACCGATTTGATGCCGAGAAAGCAACCCACCTGGTTGATCCCGATGACTCGCATGAAGTCGTCGAGGCTGGTGTCGACAAGGCGGCGAGCCAGCAAGATGCCCGCGTTGTTGACCAGCACGTTCACCTTGCCGAAGGATTCGATCGCCGTAGCAACGAAGCTCGACCACTCTTCTTCCCGGCTGACGTCGAGGTGCTGGTAGACGGCGTTTTCGCCGAGGGATTCTGCCACGGCCTTGCCCAGGTCGTCTCGTACGTCGCCGAGCACCACCTTTGCTCCCTCGGCGACAAAGAGCCGAGCCTCTGCTTCTCCTTGACCCCGGGCGGCTCCCGAGATCAGCGCGACTTTCCCGTCCAGTTTGCCCATGTTGGATCTCTCCTTGTAACTGTTTCTATTAACTCTTGTTTTTCACTGGCAGTATCCGCTCGTTGAGCATGCGGGAAGCTTAGTAGATGCGGCAGCGGATCATGAAGCCGAAGTGACAAATTGCTTTACTATTTCACCTGGATAGAGTCTAATGAGTGAATAGAGTTGCTGTCGAATTTGGATCAGAGGGGGAGCTGACGAGATGAAACGACGAGTAATTTTCGCACTTTCGAGCGTCGCATTGCTGGCATTGTTGTTCGCGCTCATTTCCGGCGCAGGGCCAACGCATGTAGGTCCGGACGCCGATGGCGACGGGATCTCCGACGATCCTAGTGCGGATTCCGATAACTGCACAGCGATCGCCAACCCGGGACAGCGTGACGACGACGAAGACGGCTACGGCAACCTCTGTGACGAGGACGTGAATAACGACTGCGGCATTGGGGGTCCTGATCTGGCGGCCGTTTTCGCCAATGTACTAGCAAGTGCACCGTGGATTCCCAAAGCATTAGGCGCCTATGACGTCAACGAAGACGGCGGCGTCGGCGGTCCAGACCTGGCCCAAGTTTTTGGCCGAGCGCTTCAACTTCCTGGGCCTACATCACGGACGTGTGCTGCTTGCGCCCCGGCAGGATCTTGTCCCTAGAGGTTTAAGGCGAACACAAGGAATCGATTCAATCTAATGATTCGAACAGAAGTTCAACTAGCGATGAACAAAGCACTCGCTCTGAGCGCCTTCGCGCTCATCATGGCGCTGCCGCTGGTCAGTTCCGCTTCGTCGATTACGAATAGCTTTCTTTCGTAGAGCTCAGGTACTGGCACTTCATATGACCTCGTAGTCGGTGACACGATTCAGTTCGAAGTCACGCTCCAACTCAATCTCGGTCAGGTCTACACGACAGTCCTCTTTACCCTCAGTGGTGATATGCTAAATCCGGATGTCGTGGACGGCTCCGCCAATCAAGGAAACGGGTGGTTGAGCACCAACCACAACGTGACCGGGTGGGCATGGCACTACGGCAAG